>JBCDHF010000499.1:0-3243 GCA_038750375.1 Cyanobacteria bacterium P01_H01_bin.15 | reverse complement strand
GTGATAGCGTTTCTCCCAAAAATGTCCTGTCCGATTCAGCAACCGATTAAAGCACATCGCTGTATACCAATTAACCCAATGCATGATGCGCGGTAACTCTTTCGCCGCCAAAGGCTCCAGTAAATAATGCCCATGGTTACTCATAATGCACAGTCCATAAAGCCGGAACGAAAACTTCACAAGCGCCCGCTTCAACACAAACAAAAACACATCCCGAAATTCCCGTCCCAACAATCGGAACTCTCGGTTATTGCAGCGCACTGTCACATGAAAAGCAAACCCACTCTGCAAATATCTCATCTCATATTCTCAAATCTGCCCTAATCCCAACATAATAAAAAGTCCCTCGCCCTTTACAGGAGAGAGACTTCGATAAATAGCAACAACAGTGGAATAAACCCAGATGAAGCGACAATAACTAAATCGCCGATATTAAATTTCGCCGCGAATTTCTTGAATCACGTCGTCTTTGACCACGATTTCCACTGCGAGCTTGAGCCCCAAATTATCGCCTACTTTAACCTCGCAAAAGCTTTCCAACGCTTGAGGCTGAGCGACTTCTTGCCCATTCTCTAAAAGCTGGATTTGCTGCATCTGCTGGAGCGCTTGGTTTTTGCGCTGCACCAACTGGGTCTTTTGCTGCTGAGCTTGGGCTTGCACACTCGCAATCTGTTGCTGAGTTTGGGGTCCGGGGGGGTGGATTGCCTGCTTTTGCAATTCTGCGATCGCGCGTTGTGCTCGCGTATCAATTTGCTGGACCTGGTTATCCACTTGGCTAATTTGAGCTTGGAGCTGCTTTTCAGCAGCCTCCCGCCAGCGATCAGTCACAATCACCTTGAGGGTAATGGGTCGTTTAAGGGTCAGCCCAGAAGATAAGTCGGTCATGATTTCAAAAAAAGGTGTTTAAGTATCCTGAGTTTTGTGGGGAATATCGCAAGAGCGATATAGCAACCGTCACCTTTATAAGGGGGGGCTGCGTGCCAGAACGCTTTTAAATTGGGCAACTCAAAATCAGAAGTGTCCTAAGCGATTTGGCGAAAGCGATAAATCCCTAGTCAAACATCTCGTCAATAATATCCCGATACCGCTCGTAGACACGGGGACGCTTCACTTTTAAGGTTTGAGTCAGCAATCCGTTTTCAATAGTGAACGGTTCACCGACCAGTTCAAAGGGTCCAATCCGGTCATCGGGACGGAAGCCAGGGCGATTCTTCACTTCCCTAGTTAGTTCGGTTTTATAAAGCTGGCGAATGGATGCGCTAGCAAGATCTCCTAAATCCGTGGTCGGCAAATTCGGTAGATTCAGGGGCTGCTGGTTTTCTGCTGCCCACTGCTGCAAGGCATCGACGTTCGGTACAATCAGCGCTCCAATGGATTTTTGATCCTGACCCACCAACATAATTTGATCTACGTAGGGACTCCGGGCACAAGCATCTTCAATGGGCTGCGGCTCAATATTTTCCCCGTTACTAAGCACAATAGTGTCTTTGGCACGACCCGTTAGCACCAAATCCCCTTGGGGCGTCTGCCAGCCCAAATCGCCGCTATCAAACCAGCCGTCGGGGTCAATCGCTTTAGCTGTCGCTTCCGGCAGCTTGTAATAACCTGCCATGATTTGGGGTCCCTTCAGCAGCACCAAACCCCGCTTGCCGGTAGGTAAGATTTCGCCGGTATCCAAGTCCCGAATTTTGACTTCGGTTTCCGGAAGAGGACGTCCAGACGAGCCTTTTAAGTTGTGGTCATAACGGCGGATAGTGACAACCGGAGAGGTTTCGGTCAGTCCGTAACCCACCACAACCGTGATATTGATAACTTCAAAAAAGTCGTCAACGTGTTTCGCTAATGCCCCGCCACCGCTGACCAAGGTACCAATATTGCCGCCGACGCCGTCGCGAACCTGTTTATAGACCAAACGATCGCCGAGGGCATGAATGGGTCCGAGCAAGAGAGTCTGAATTTGCGCAAAAAACTGCTCTCCTGCACTGGGTGACAGATTTTCGACATCTAACCCCTGCACAATCCGGCGGGCCTTGATGTAGCGCTGGGAAACACTAAAGAAAAAGCTGATCAAACGGCGTAGACTCGGTTTGTGATCGCGAAATTGTTTTTGCACGCCCTCATAGATCAATTCCCACAATCGCGGAACTCCCACCATGAAAGCAGGAGAGTACTTTTTGAGATCGGTTTTGAAGGAACGCTTATTGGTATAAATCAGTCCACAGCCGCGACTCAACAGGAAATATTCACAGGTGCGTTCGTAGGCGTGCCAGGTCGGCAAAATGCTCAAAGCCCGATCTCCGGGGTCAGGCTGCAAAATTGTGGGGATGGCTCGTAGCTGATGAATCAGGTTTTCGTGGGTGAGCATGACCCCCTTGGGCTTACCGGTGGTTCCTGAGGTGTAGAGTAGGGTGGCTAGAGAGCTACGGGCTCGAGCGGTTTCTTCTAGACTTTGGGTCGTCCCTTTTTCAAGGATCTGCTCAAACGTAAAACTCGGACCGGCAAAATCTGCGGGCGGTTCTCCGAAAATTACGACTAACGCTTCAATCGGCCGATCTGGGGGCAAGGCTGGAGCTAACCGGGTAAACGCTTCGGCAGTTTCAATAATCAGGACCGAGCTGTCGCTATTGGCAAAAATATAACCGAGCTCTTGGGGGTCTGCCGTTGCTGAACGAACTACATTCACGGCTCCGGCGGCCATGATGCCTTGATCTGCCACTAACCATCGAGAACTGTTGTCGGCAAAGAACGCCACCTTACTCTCCGGCAAGACCCCAATTTGCTGTAGACCACAAGCAAACTGTTGAATTTTTTGGGACAAACTTTGAAAGGTGTCCGTCGGAAGGTCTGGGCGGTGAGGGTCTGACAACGCCCCCAAGTCCCCATAGCGCTCAGCCAAGATTGGCCAGAGCTCTGGTAATGTTTGAATCTTTGAATAATCAAGCGCTGCTTTCGTCATCGCCCACTAAGAAAATTTAATATTATTTGCTCCAACTGTAGCGGCCGACTTTATTTGTTTTGCGATCGCAGAGCCAATCTGTAAAGGTGCCTATTTCAGGTAATCAGATGCTGGAAAGTGGGGCAATCAAGCAGCCTTATGCAATGATGTGAACCCCTGAAAATCCTGTCAAGACTGCCTGTTCAAAACGCAGAATTTCTTAAACAGAACTATTAAGAACTAAACACTTAAGCCAAAATTATGGGTCGCCTGGGATTCGAACCCAGAACTTGCCGGTTAAAAGCCGG
>JBCDHF010000498.1:0-3247 GCA_038750375.1 Cyanobacteria bacterium P01_H01_bin.15 | reverse complement strand
GGGGACAGTTTCTAGATCATGATATTAGTCTTTCTCCGGAAGTCTCCCGCGAGGTGGCAGCAGCCGAAAATCGTAATGTTGTGATTCCGGTACCAGCTGATGATCCGGCACTGACCCCTGGTAATGTAATTTCATTACGCGATTCTGAATTTGTTCCTGGCACTGGCACGAGTCCTATTAATCCCAGACGGATTGCTAATGAAATTACAGCATTTGTCGATGGTTCCAACGTGTACGGTGCAGAGGTTGAGCGGACAATACAGCTGAGAACATTTAGTAATGGTCAATTACGGGTGAGTGAGTGCAACTTGTTGCCGGTGCTCTCACCGGATTCGGACTTGCCAAATGATAATGCTGGAGCACCCGGACGCCCGCTCTTTGTTGCTGGTGATGCCCGGGCAAATGAAAATGCTGCACTGACATCAATTCATACCCTGTTTGTTAGGGAACATAATCGTCTGGCCACAGAGCTGGCAACAGCCCACCCAGATTGGACAGATGAAGAGATTTTTCAACGGGCTAGGCAATTAAATATTGCCCAGATGCAAAACATTACGTTCAATGAGTATCTGCCTAGTTTGTTAGGTCGAGAGCTGCCTGTCTATCAAGGGTATAACCCTCTGATTAACCCTGGTATTGAACGGGTATTTTCCTCCGCTGCGTTTCGTTTGGGGCACACTCAGCTAAGTTCGACTATTAGTCTTTTAGGGCCCGATGGCAGCGCTAGTACCGGTGGGAATTTGACCCTGAGTGACGTCTTTTTTCCAGATATTAGCTTATTGCAAACGAGGGGCATCGATGATCTGATTCGCGGTGTTGCGTCTTCCCTGAGTCAGGAAGTTGATAATCGGCTGATAGAAGATGTTCGCAGTCTTTTGTTTGGTGACGGCCCTAATGCACCGGCTCGTGATTTGGCTGCCCTCAATATTGAGCGTGGACGGTTGAATGGGATTGCTGATTACAATACGGTTAGGGCTACTTACGGGCTAAATCGGGTGGTTAGCTTTAGTGACATTACGTCTGATGTTGCTAAACAGCAAACGCTGCAAGAACTTTATGGATCGGTCAACAATATTGATGCGTTTGTTGGCTTCTTGGCTGAAGATCCTATCTTTGATGGCAGTCTCGGCGAGACCCTAACCACTATTTTACAAAATCAATTTATCCGCTTGCGCGATGGTGATCGCTTTTACTTTGAGAACTCTCTCTCGACGCCTGAAGCAGACGCTATTCGAGGAACGACGCTTGCGGACATTATTCGTCGCAACACTGACACTACCATCATCCAAGATAATGCCTTTAGTCTTACGAACTATGGCACCGAAGCCGACGATATTCTGCAAGGCGGTTTAGGAGAAGACCGAATTTTGGCAGGGGATGGCAACGACGTGTTGATTGGCTTTTCTGCCAACGATCAGCTGTATGGGGAAAGTGGCGATGATATTATCAGTGCCGGTAGCGGTAATGACATTGTGCTCGGTGGCAGCGGTGATGACATTATCTTTGGTGCGGATGAAACTACCCGTGGCCGTGGCGAAATTGACATTTTAATCGGTGGTACTGATGCCGATATTTTTGTATTAGGGGATGAATTAGGAATTTACTACGACGATGGCTTTGGCCATCTGAGTGGCGATTTGGATTACGCCATGATCACGGATTTGAATGTGATGGAGGATCGTATTATTCTTCACGGTAGCATCAGTCAATATTCGTTGACCTCAGCTGCATCAGGCCTGGGGCTAAATTATCTGAATGCCAACGGTGCTTCTGAGCTGATTGCTACGTTTACCAACTCACCGGCTGATCTGTCCTTGGATAGCGGTGTGTTTGCATTTGTGTAATGTTTGATGGTTCTGAATGCTTCTGAATCGACTGAGTGGGTGGATTGCGAAGAGATATAGTCAAATCTGGTGTATGAGCCAGAGTTAGGCCGCCTTCTGCTTGGTAGTTGTCTGAATCTTCTCAATCCGAATCCCATCATGAAAAGCAATGCCCTCAATAACATCGCCAAGATGTTTGAATCCCCGAATCCGTTGCCATCGTTTCTGAGCACTTTGCACTAATTTGAATACTAACGAGAGGATAGAGTCAGGAGACACAGCACCACGGGTCTTATCGGTTCTCAACCGGACGGTGGCAAAGGTAGATTCAATGGGATTGGTGGAACGAATATGAACCCAATGCTCGGCTGGAAAATCATAGAAGGTTAACAAGCCATCTCGGTCTTTCATCAAACACTCCGTCGCTTCTGGATACTTGGCTTGATAAGTCTTGATAAATCGCTCAAAGGCCTGATTGGCATCGGCTTTAGTCTCGGCTCGATAGATTTCCCATAGGGCTCGCTTCGCCTCCGGTTGTAGTTTCTTAGGGAGTTTGTTGAGAACATTAGCTGTCTTATGGACCCAACACCGCTGCGGTTTAGTGGAGGGAAACACCTCGCTCAAGGCTTTCCAGAATCCCAAGGCTCCATCTCCTGTCGCCACATGTGGGGCAGACTCAAGCCCGTGGTCTTTGAGCTTCAACAACAAGGACTTCCAGCTCAGGGCGGATTCTCGATAGCCCGTTTCAATCCCCATCAGCTCTTTTGCTCCGGTATCGGTGACGCCAATGAGCACTAGAATGCATTGCGATTCCCCCTTACGAATGTTGAAATAAATGCCATCCGCCCACACATACACATAGTGCTTATGACGCAGTGAACGGCTTTGCCAGGTTTGATATTCCTCCCGCCACTTGGCTTTTAGACGACTAATGGTTGCGGCTGATAGCCCCTTAGCCTCCGGTCCTAGTAACGCAGACAGAGCCTCACCAAAGTCACCCGTTGACACGCCTTTGAGGTAGAGCCAGGGTAATACCTCCTCCATACTACGACTCCGTTTGAGATAGGGCGGCAGCAACAAAGAATTAAACTTGATTCCGCTGCCGGTGCGGTCTCTGACTTTCGGGACCTGAATCTCAACCTCACCCACCCCAGTAGTGATGGTCCGTTGGGGTAAATACCCGTTCCGAACCACACCTTGGCGACCGGTCTGATCTTTGAGATCGCCATAGCTCGATAAAAACTCACTCAGTTCCGCTTCAACCGCCTGGGCAATGATTTGTCGGGCACCCTGGGGGTCTTTTTCGCTCTGCGCGTCCGTATAGCTTTCATGCGTTTCGTGTGTTTGGAACTCATTTACTTTATCGTCAGTCATGGTGTATTTCCGTTCTGGTACTTGCTTGTCCAGAAGGATACGCCTTTTTT
>JBCDHF010000497.1:0-3252 GCA_038750375.1 Cyanobacteria bacterium P01_H01_bin.15 | reverse complement strand
GTTTAATCCGCTCCCAAACACCCGTTTTGACCCAACGTTGCTAGTAATCATAGACGGTGGACCAACATGGTAAATCATGAGGCATTGCTCTGCATTTAATCCCATTATCTGCGCGATAGAAGATGACATTCAGAATTTCTCTGGGGTTTATTATTTGTGGGCGACCGATGCCGCTATTAACCGGAATCAGTGGTTTGACTAATTCCCATTTATCATGAGTTAAATCTGATGGGTAGCTTCGGCGGTTCATTGGCTTCTTGCTTAAGATATCTGCAATTGCTAGATTCTCTACCAGCAGACCTTTTTCTCCACTCCTTTATTTTTCCTTACGAACACACTCCTAGGAGATCGGGACCACCAGAACAGGAATTGACGCTCGTTGAAGAATGCCGTCAAAAGTATGTCCAAATATTAGTTTTTGGACTATCCCCTTGTGATGAGAGCCTACGATAATCATTTCCACTGATAGCTTTTCTGCTTCCTTAAGAATGCTTGGGACAGTCTCTCCTTGAATAAGTAAAGCAGAACAATCAAAACCGTCTGAACGAATTTCTGATGCCAGTGCCTGCAATGCAAGGTGTTCTTCATGGAAACGCTTTGCAACGGAGTCACGAACTGACTGCGGTCCAGTCCCATAGCCGACAAACTCCGGTTCTGGTTGCGCTACGTGCAATAACCAAATCTTCATAGAGAAAGCCTTAGCCAATTGGCATGCTTTCTTGACAATACCCTGTTCCTGACTGTGTAAATTCAGAGCAATTAAGATTGACATTGAAACAATTATTCTGCTCGATTTCTCGAAACTATTTTTTGGATGCTTATGATTTTATGCCATTGACCCACAATATTTACCAAAAGCAAATAATTTTTGCGACGAAATGCTTTAAACAGGCAATACATGAGTTTGGGGCTGTCATGGGTGATGACAAAGCTGTCGAAGACGTCCGGAAGCGCCATTGGCATCACGTTTCTACTCCTGAATTTGGAGCAGGGTCTCCGAGCCCTTTGGGCTCTTTCTTGATCCTTTTTGACCGACTGGAATACCCGCATGCAAATCGTTAGAGCGATTCTCAAGGACATTTACCGACTTGTGGCTGATTTTATGTCAATTGATGGATATCGGCGTGTGTCTTATATCGATTAATTGAGTTTTTCAGATTGTCATTTCTCTTGCTTCGACGCCCCTTTTTCAGCAAGCCCGAATTACACCCAGACTTTCCGTCCTTTAATGATGTCCTAAGTCAGTCTTCCGCTGCTATAGCTGTTCTTGCTAATGCAACCGCAAAACTGAGCTCTCGAAGATAGGCGTTAAAGGAACCATCGGCTTCGTAGCGACGAAAAGTACGATAGATGCTGGTGTAATGAATTTCTGGTTGCCCTAGTTGATCCCGCTCAGTAGAGAGTTCTTTCTACTGGCAGCCCAAGTGCATGAATTTGAGGAAATAGTAGAATATCTTATACAGAGAGAGTTTAGGTTGAGCTCCGCGACGAGCGGGGGGGGAGATAGGGGCAGACAAATTCTTGAAACTGGAGCGGGGTCAAATAGGTCGCAATCCATTGCCAAGCTTAGAATTGAGCCATGTTTACCCTAAAAGGCAACAAAACTAATTGATTGCTGTTTTTCCAGCGTGAGCCAGGTAAATCCCCTGTCAACAATGCCTTTCATACAAATTACCCGGCTCATAAAAACCATAAAAACGCGTCACCAGTTGCTATTCACTAGGCTCTGAGTGCTCTAGGTAGATACCCATTTGCTCTAAGAGGCGATCGTATAGTGATCCTGGCGCAAGTGAATCACCGACAATATAAGCAATTACACTAACAAGCATTAGGGGAAGAATTAAATTAAAGTCTTTAGTCATTTCAAAAATAATAACGATCGCAGTGATTGGCACACGAATAGTGGCGCTAAACATTGCGCCCATACCAGCAAGGGCATAGGTCGCCGACAGCTCATCACCTGGGAAAAGATTTGCGGAAACATTAATCAAATACCCTAAAGTTCCTCCCAAGATTAATACAGGAGTAAATAATCCACCGACAGCGCCAGAACCATAGGCGATAGTCGTAAGTAGAAACTGTCCCCCAAAAGCTAAAGCAGCTATCCGCCAATCAAGATTATTAGTAATAATAAGTTCTTTCATTCCGGTGCTGTCATCAAATGTAGCGGGCAGAATAGCGATGACTAAACCAGAGAGAAGCCCAGCAAATGCGACCCGAGTAGGCAATCCCCAAGATAGTGTTCTTTGAATGCGGGTGCTATATAAGACGGCGCGATTAAACATTGCTCCCAAAACACCAGCCGAAAGCCCGACAAACACCAGTATCAAGATCGCTTTGGGAGAAGTGAGGCCAACTGAGGAAGTCGGAAACTCGATACCCAGCCATACGCTGCCTAAAGCTTCAGAAATCAGCGCACTGACAAAGCAGGCTAAAATCGCTGTCCCCAAAGTTAGATTCGAAAAATCCTGCATCAACTCCTCGATAACAAAAAGCAAGCCAGCGATGGGCGTATTGAACGCAGCCGCTAATCCAGCCCCGGCACCTGCAGCAATTAGTTGACGCTGGTAGTTGCGGAATTTAGGCCACCACTTATGCGAACTCTTAGCCAGAGCTGCACTGATTTGCACCGTCGGGCCTTCACGCCCTAAACGCAGACCTGCCCCTAAAGTGAGAACACCACCTAAGAACTTGACCACCGCAGTGCGCAATGTTAGGGGAAGGTTATGTCCATGTAAAATCCCCTTAAGTCTGGGAATTCCACTGCCAGATGCCTCTGGCGCAAATTTTACAACTAATAAACCAGAAATATAACCGCAGGTGAGTCCCATCAAGGGAAGGGTCAACCAACTGGCAGAATGATGGGCTAAATCGACCCTTATTGAGCCAATCCAGCCTACTACCTGCTGGAATAGAAAGCCGGTTCCTCCTGCCATCAGACCAATTACGGCCGCTTCTATAAATGGCAAGTATCTTGAACGAACGTCACGCTGGGACACTCAAAGACCTCTAAATTTATTTTTCCAATACACCAACTGCAAGATAGCAAACTATCCTTTGTTAGGAGGAAGAAAATTATTTTGTGTAAGCTAATTTTTTCGGGAAAATATGAGGCTAAGGCACTAGTTTGCGAGACTGCACCGGAAAATGCGGTGTTATTAGAATTCAGTGGAGATGCTCGTAATTACTCAACCAGGTTAAAAGAGTAGGGTTGACGAATGAGGCGAAAGCGATAGAGTCGAAAAACGAAAT
>JBCDHF010000496.1:0-3276 GCA_038750375.1 Cyanobacteria bacterium P01_H01_bin.15 | reverse complement strand
GATGTTCGACAGTCTGGAGGAACTGGAGGTCAAAGTGGAGAAATTGCTGGATGCACTTACTCCTGACATTGTTCGCTCCTTGACCGGTTACGATTTTATTCTCGATGCCCTATCTGTTGCAGGTATTTTTTAATTTGGTATTATTTCCCAACAGCTCTAATCAGACAGCCAAAATACGCTTATGATTTACTGTGGAATTTCTAATTCAGATTTATTTTAGGATGGCTATCCTTTCGGATTGAAGCTTGAGACCTTTGCTCTGACTTAAGTTCTTGCCTCACCTAAAGTCTTCAAATGAACAGTTTGCAGCTATCTAAGCAAAAACAACGGTTCGATTTTGATAGGACAAGACGCGATGCTGAAGATGCCGACGGACCGCTTTCGCTAAGACCAATCGTTCTAAATCTTTGCCCTTACGAATTAGATCTGGCACAGAGTCTCGATGACTAACGCGAGTGACGTCCTGCTCGATAATGGGCCCTGCGTCTAATTCAGCCGTGACGTAATGGGCGGTAGCCCCAATAATTTTGACCCCTCTTTCGTAAGCTCGATGATAGGGTTTCGCCCCCGCAAAAGCAGGCAAAAAGGAGTGATGAATATTAATAACTGTCGGCGCTTGATCCACAAATTCCGGACTCAGAATCTGCATGTATTTTGCCAGCACCACTAAGTCCACTTCATACTTTTTCAACAAAGCCAGTTCTGCCCCTTCTTGCTCAGCTTTCGTCTCTTTTGTGACGGGCAGGCAATGGTAGGGAATTCCTAACGGTTTTGCGATCGCTTCCAGATTGGGATGATTACTTAAAATGAGTGCAATTTCAGCTTGTAATTCTCCAGCCTGATATCGCCATAACAAATCGAGCAAGCAGTGATTTTGTTTGCTGACCCAAATAGCAATGCGCGGCAGCTCGTCCGAAAAATGCAGTTCCCACGTCGCTTGAAGCGGGGTCGCTAGCTCGGCAAATGTGGGCGCAATTTCACTCCGGCTAAAGTCAAATCCATCCAGTTCCCATTCAATCCGAGTAAGAAACAATTCATTTTCCTGGTCCGTATGGTGGTCGGCATGAATGATATTGCCATTGCGCTTGGAAATAAAATTGGCAATCTGAGCCACCAATCCTTTGCGATCGGGGCAAGAGACTAACAGAGTCGCTGTTGGCCGAGCATCAGAAACAGTCAATGAAGAACCTCGCAAAATTTCACCAAATAGAATCTATCGCTGAATTGTTCGTGAAGCCACTTGTACAGACTATGCCGTTCCCCGAAACAGACCTTGCGGCCGAATAAAGAGCACCAAAATCATAATGCCCAGGGCAACCCCAATTTTATATTCCGAACCCAAGAAGGGCACTGCCACACTCAGTTCTTGTGCGATCGCAATAATCATGGCGCCCAAAACCGCGCCATAAGGGTTGCCAATCCCGCCCAAAATCACAGAGGCAAATAGCGGCAAAATAACCAGCCAGCCCATATCGGGTCGCAGCACCGCAATCAGCCCAAAGTTCGCGCCAGCCAGCGCCGTTAAGATGCCTGTCAGCACCCAAGTCGATAAAACGACCGTTTCGACGTTAATCCCGGAAACCCTAGCCAAATCCAGATTATCGGCAACTGCCCGCATCGCTTTCCCAATTTTGCTGAAACGCAGCAGCAGAAACAATGCGCCCACTGCTAACAACGCCAGCGTAATTGCAACTAATCGGTAAAACGCAACTTTAATGCCGAAAAAATCCATGGCGGGCACCATCGGCAGATCATAACTTTTTAAACTGCTGCCCCAAATAATCAGAATTCCGCCCCTTAAAAAGATCGCCAAACCAATAGATAGAATAATGAGAGAGGTCGGACTTGCTTTGCGATCGCGCATGGGTTTCCAGAGCAACAACTCCCCGATCAGCATAATGGCCACCGTGACGGCAACACCGCAAATCATGGCTAACCAGAGATTTAATCCCCAACTATGAAATTGCCAGGTTGAATAGGCACCCACCGTCATAAAGTCACCATGGGCAAAATTGGACAGTCGCAAAATGCCGTATGTCAGGGTTAAACCAATGGCGGCTAAAGCAAAAATGCTGCCCAGCGCGACACCATTAAAAATAAGTTGAGGAATATTCATGGATTCGGAAACGTTTGCTCGAAGAAAGCATAGCGGAAAGCAACCAGAATTTCGGGCAGAAACCCCTTGATTGACTGATTCAATCTTTGGAGACGATCGAGTTTGTCTTGAGAGCCGTGATTGTAAACTGATTTGCCTTTGCTTTGGTATTAGCGTGAGGAACTTCGTTAGCTTTAATCGAGACAATTTGCGATCGCAAGCTGAAAGGCGGCCGGTTCCACTAAATGAGGCCAATGATTTCCGGGAATAGCTTGAATCGTTAGCTGCGACAGATACTTTTGATAAGGCTTCAACTGCCAACTAGCGCGATTCAATCCATTTTCAGGCATTAACAAATCTGTCGGCGTCGAAAGTGATTCAGTCAACCCGGCAGTATTTAAGACATCTAAAAATACTCCGTCTCGGGCTGCTGGTGAAAATTTACTGCGCCACTGTCCATCTTCCGTTTGGATCAAGCTGTCCCGAAATACCTCTGCCTGTAAAGGAGTCCAACCCCGATATTGCTTTAACGTTCGGGCAATTTTGGTCGCAGACTCAAAGTCAGAAAACGGTCCCATCACCTTTAAAAAAGGCAGCACACGATAAATCAGTGGCAAGGTCGGCTGCAACAAACGCGGTAATTTATTCACAAAGTACGGGTCTACCAAAATTAAGCGTCGCACCTGCTCCGGTTGTTTCCTAGCCCAAATTAACGCCACTTTCGCCGCCCAAGAATGAGCCACCACCGTTTGCGATCGCAGATTTAAATGCTGACTGAGTGCCGCTAAATCATTAGCCAACTGGTCGGCAGTGTATAGTGATGGCTGATTCGGCTTACTACTTTCGCCGTGGCCCCGCAGATCAGGCACAATCCACTGTTGCGACGAGGATAAACTGTCCACTAAATCGCCCCAAACGCCCCCATGATCGGCCAAGCCATGTAACAACATAAGTGCTTGTCCAGTGCCTTTGCTTCGAAAACTGAGCCACTGATGATTCGACAAAGACAATTTTTGTGCAGTCACATTACAGAACATCTTGAATGAGCAGCTCGTAAAAAAACTTCGTGAATAAACGTTAATTTAAACGTTCTCAGTAGTGCTTTTCTCATAAATAGGTTTTAGAATCCGGCAAAGCCTATTCAGTTCTAAGGTTGTTAGGAGAAAGGAACAGTCAATTCG
>JBCDHF010000495.1:0-3303 GCA_038750375.1 Cyanobacteria bacterium P01_H01_bin.15 | reverse complement strand
GCTGCGTGCCTTTGCGCAGGGCGGGCGTTTCTTGCGCTTTGGGATTGGTTGATTTTTCTGACCCGTGTTGCAACGCTGGCTTGCGCATGCTGAACATGTAGGCAAGCATTTCCCAAACACAGGAGATTTTTATGAAACATAGTTTTTTTGCTTTGGCGCTTTTCCTTGCGCCCACCGCCGCATTCGCACAAAGCCAGCTAGATCGTCTGGAGGAGATCAGCTGCTGCAAAATGTGGCTCAACGCATACATGCCTGTCTGAGCGCGAAAGACTCAGTGGCCCGCTGGGGGGGTGATGAATTTACAATCCTGCTCCCCCAAATAAACTCAGCTGAAGATCCGACCAAAGTTGCGAAAGATATTCTTACATCGCTCAAAGAACCCTTTCCCCTCGATAATCTCCAGCTCCGAATCCGCGCCAGTATTGGGATTTCACTATTTCCGCAAGACGGGCACGATGCGGAGACTTTGATTAAGCACGCGGACGCGGCGCTTTATCGAACCAAAGAAAACGGACGAAACAACTACAGTTTTTATCGTCCAAACATGACTTCGATTGCCTCCAATCTTTTGAAATTGGAGAATCTACTGCATCAGGCGATCGAAGAGAAACAGCTCAGCTTGTATTATCAGCCACAAATCAATGTAACTACCGGCCAAGTTTTTGGGATGGAAGCGCTCCTACGTTGGCATCATCCCGATCTCGGCGCTGTTTCTCCGGCAAGATTTATCCCATTGGCAGAGGAAACGAATTTAATTATTCCGATTGGCGAATGGGTACTCAAAACGGCCTGTGCCCAAAGTCGAGAATGGCAGCAAGCCGGGCTGCCCAATCTCCGCGTAGCTGTAAATTTGTCTCCACTGCAATTTCAGCAAGCCAATTTGGTGGAAATGATTGCCCAAAATCTCGCCAATACCAACTTGACCTCGGATTACCTCGAAGTGGAAGTCACCGAGACAACTCTGATGCAGAATGTCGATTTTGCCCGGCAGGTTCTCCACGAACTTCAAGACATGGGTATTCAGATCTCGATGGATGATTTTGGGACGGGTTATTCATCCTTGAGCTATCTCAAGAATCTGCCGTTTCATGCAATCAAAATTGACCAGTCTTTTATTCGTGATTTAAAGAACGCACCTCAAGACAAAGCAATTATTAGCGCCATTATTGCCCTGGGTCGTGGTTTTGAGTTGCGGGTAATTGCAGAGGGGGTCGAAACCCCAGAACAGATGGAACTTCTCCGGAGCTTGCATTGCAATGAGATGCAAGGATATTGGTTTAGTCATCCGTTACCGCCAGCTGAAGCGACGGCCTTCTTGCTCAGACAACAACAATGTCAAACGCAACCTCTTCGAACCGTTGAGAACGCAGACGAGTCAATGTCGGCTCCTCCGGGCTGGGAAGCCATTCACTAGCTACGGGCTTACTTGATTTTCGGTAGCCGTAAATCCCGAGGATCAATGGGCAATAAAATTTGGCTTAACTCTCTCAGTTGTTCTGCAGTCCCCATACAAATGAGTAAATCCCCCGCCTGTAAAATAGTATCCCCCATGGGTCCGCCGATTAGGGTGCCGTCTACTCGCCGAATAGCTAAAACCAATGCACCCGATTGCGATCTCAACCGAGCCTCACTGAGAGTTTGACCGACACTGGGGCAAATTTTGGGGTCAATTAAAAATTCTTCCATGTAGAAAGAACGATCAGTGCCGGTGAGAATCCCATCCACAAAGTCCATCACTTGGGGCCGAAGCGCAGCGGCGGCTAAACGTCTGCCGCCAGTAATATAAGGAGAGACCACCCCATCTGCCCCGGCTCGCTGAAGCTTTTGAACCGCTTCCTCTGTACTGGCGCGGGCAATAGCCCGAATTTCTGGGTTTAGAGTTTTTGCCGACAAAATGGTGTAGAGATTATCTGCATCCGAAGCGAGAGCCGCCACAATACAAAGTGCCTTTTCGATCTGAGCGCCATAAAGAGATTCATCTAAAGTTGCGTCGCCCTGAAATGCAACAAAACCGGCTTCTTGAGCAGCGGTGACCTGCTCTGGGTCCGCTTCAATCACAATAAAAGGAATTTTTTCAGCCTGAAACTCTAGCGCGACTTGCCGTCCAGTGCGCCCAAAACCACACACAATATAGTGCTGAGAGAGTGTCTGAACCAATTGTCGTTGTTGCCTCCGCATCAGACCTTGCTGAAAATATCCGCCAATTAAGGCTTCTGTAAATCGGTTAACGATATAACCAATGGACACAATCCCGGTCAAAATCAAACCGACTGTAAAAATTCGGGAGCGCTCGCTCAAGGGCTCAACTTCCCCAAAGCCGACCGTTGAGAGCGTAATCGTTGTCATGTAGGCCGCATCAGACCAGGACCACCCCTCTGCCCAGTGATACCAGAGAGTTCCCACCAAAAATAAACTAACTAATGAAGCCAGTCCCAAGGCTAATTCTTGGCGTAATCGTTGGTTATTACGCCTAGGACTATAAAGGTTTGAGGAAGGAAGCATAAATGGGTATCGGCGTCACTCTCAATTGTGCCGTAACCTCACACGAATAGGGGCATTCGTAGGTTGCAATTACACATTTGAAGCTCGTTGAAGTTGAAGTTCCAGTAACCACCAATATTCTTGATTCAGCAAAAAGCGCGCCAAGCTGAGTAGCTCGACGCGCTTTTTCAAGATTGGACAAGACCCAAAGGTGATGACAATGAAATTTAGGAATCTGCAGCCGACTCTTCCAAGAAGTTAGCGTAGACAAATCCTGCCAAGACAGCGCCTAAAATGGGGGCTACCCAGAAGAGCCAAACCTGACCTAACAGCTCTGGATTACCGCAGAAAATTGCAGGACCAAGGCTGCGAGCGGGATTAACAGACGTGTTGGTAATAGGAATAGAAATCAAGTGAATCAGAGTCAAAGCCAGACCGATTGCAGCGCCAGCAAACCCTTGAGGCGCACGAGAATCAGTCGCGCCTAAAATAACGATCAAAAAGATAAACGTAAGCACAGCTTCCGCGACAAAGCAGGCGATTAGATTGTAGCCACCGGGAGAGTGCAGACCAAAGCCATTAGTTGCAAGGGGAGTGGCGCCTTCAAACGCAGCGCTACCACCATCACTGCCACTAAGAATTACAACCAGCAGACCCGCTGCA
The DNA here is from genome assembly GCA_038750375.1 of Cyanobacteria bacterium P01_H01_bin.15. GTDB lineage: Bacteria > Cyanobacteriota > Cyanobacteriia > Cyanobacteriales > JAAUTE01 > JAAUTE01. Next base: position 159 of record JBCDHF010000495.1, on the reverse strand, counting down.
ACAGCTGCACCAACACATTGGGCGATGATGTATGGCAGCAATTCACCACCGGAGAAGCGCTTACCAACAAACAAACCAAAAGAAACTGCCGGATTAAAGTGTCCACCCGAAATATGACCGACGCCATAAGCCATGGACATCACAGTCAAACCGAAAGCG
>JBCDHF010000494.1:0-3313 GCA_038750375.1 Cyanobacteria bacterium P01_H01_bin.15 | reverse complement strand
GTCCGAGATCTTGAAAATTCAAATCGGTTCGCCAGTCAAATTGATCTGTTTCGGCGGGCAAAATCAAGCTTGAGTGAAACCAGTTTCCGCTGAGATAAATTGTATGAGTACAAATTTCTTGTGAATAACGACTGAATTTTCTTGGAGTCAAATAGCCAAGGGCGAGTATTAAGAAAACTACTAAAAGAGCACCACCCCCATAGAAGAAGGTTTGTTTTCGACTACACCAAAGCGCCATTCCCATTCGCATTTGAGCAAGGGGTTAAATGAGTAATTCTCAAGAAACTCACGCTAAGCTTTGCAGTTTCCAGGAAAAATAGGAGAGTGCTAAACATTAGCGAGTGGTCTCTTCTCATACTATAGGGCGTCCTGGAGATTTGCTATCCAAACCCTCTACGGGTATGGTCTTCTTGTGGTAGATATGCGCGTTGCCGGCGGTATGAGACCCGGAGCGATGCCGCTGATCTGGTAATTCAGTGATCTGACATTGCCTACAGCTGACAACCAGCTGCTTGCGGCAGTTGATCGTGATCTTTCCGCAGTGAGCATCCTATCGTTCCATTCATGCTGCAACGTTGCCTTAAGCTGCGAGCCGGGGGGCGAGAACGTTCGGAATACCCCAGTGTTGATGAAGCCCCAACCGGCGATCAAGCATATACGGAAAATAGAGCGCTGCTGCCGTTGCTAATAATGGCGTTTGGGCATGGCTTTCAGGCATAGACGCTGCAGTATTTGGGGATTCATGAGCAGGAAATTAGCGATCTTTATGATTTGGAGCTTTAGCTGGGGTTTCTTACACAACCCCTCAAAAAGCGATGCTAGGGAGAGGTCATCGATTCATAGCCAATGCCATTCATCTTCAGATTGAATCAAGGTTTATTGTCCTGCTCTCTGTAAACCCAGATTTTTCAGTCCTGAAGCTCTTGCCGGCCAATGCCTTCTGGAGATGTGGCGTCTCCGTCCATCTTCGTTGCCATATGCCTTTACGTCTCAATACATACGCTGACTCTAAGGATTTTTTCTATGATCCAATGAGAATGATTATCATTCTCATTGGATTGAGGTTTTACCTATGCTTAATTTTGTCCAATTAATCATTTCTCCCGCCCACAATAGAAGAGGTGCGATTGCATTTACTGCGGTCCTGAGTCTGTGCCATTTGGCTCCGGCTCAGGCAGCCACCTTCCGCATCTCATGGACAGGGCAAATTTTGGGCTACAGTGCTGAAGGGGAATTTCGATACGATGATTCCAAAACTTATGAAAACGGGATTGTCCGAGGTGACGATTTAGATAAGTTTGATGTAGCCTTCTACGATCCGCAAGGCAATCTAATTCAAGCGTTTAAGGATAATCACTTGAACTATCCAGGGTTTAACTTTAATTTCGACACCCAAACGAATGAAATTCTGCAAGATGGCTTTTTTAATGAGCCTAATGGGGTTGATATTGGAGAATACACAGTTCTGTTCAATGAAGAGGGTGAGCCTATTGGCGCAACGGGACTAAACTTTTGGTCGGCAGCTCCAGCTCCTCAGGGAGTGCCTATTCCCCATGTCCATCTGACCGATTTTGGCAATGAGTTCCCTGACTTACCGGTGGGCTTTGGTCCACATCTTGATGTGTCTTTCTTTACCCTCACACGAGCAGAGCTTCTGGGTGATCCAGAAGCAGGCGATCAAATCGGCCAAAAGATGATTGCAACCCCGGTGCCTGAATCGGGAGCTCTAGTTGGACTTGGTGCGATTGTACTGATGACCCTCCGTTTACGCCGGAAAGAATCTCTCTAGTATTTGAAACCCTCATTTTCCACGCAATGTGTTCTGAAAATTTTCTTGAAAGCACTTTCGGCTAATTAACATCGCCTTGCCTGACCACTTAAATCTCACACGCAATCTCCCCAAGATCTAATAGCTAAAATAAACCTGGTCGCAACTTCCATGCCTATATCTTTTTCCCAAGTCGCTAGCTGGACAATCTCTCCATTGATGGGAACATTGTTGCTAGTATCATCAGCTGAAGCCGCTATCTTTTTCGCCACAGGGCAACGTCTGACCCAGGGCGTTCCTGGCGTTAACGATGATATTCGTGAAAACTTTTTGTTTGCAGTCGATTCAATGACAGGCATTGCCACTCCCGTTTCACCAGAAACCAGTGGATTACCGTCAGCATTAGCGGGGACAGCTAGTCAAGAATTGTTGGGTTATCAATTTGGCGGCCAACTGGTGGAGATTATTCTTGACTCTGCGACCCAAACTCCCATCGGCGAAGCCACTGATCTGACTTCCACCAGTTTTGACATTCTGGAGAATGGGAAAGGATTTATTGTGCCTTTTGATGAGAGTTTCAATACCCAACAGCTCTATCAAATTGACGTAAGCACAGGAGAAAGCATTCCTTTGGGCTCATCTAATGCGGTTGGTGATGCTATTGACAATGCTCGCAGCACTCCATTGGGCACAGCAAACCCTTTTGTGATTAGTTTGGGATCGGTCAATAATAGCCTCTATGGTATCGATCTCGACTCCGACTCCTTAATTCAGTTTGAACCAAATACAGGAGACGTTGCTGTCGTCGGACAGGTGGGCGCGGTGACTGCAGGCGAGCGTGCTTTATTTAGCGGTTTTGCCGCGTTGACCGGCGTTGACACTGATAACGATGGTCGGTTTGATACTCTCTTCGGAAATGTCAACTTTATTGATGATGACAACGATCCGGCAACGCCTGTGCAGCGTCTGGGTGGGATTGCTCGCTACGACCTCAACAATGGCTCTTGGGAACTAGTTGGGACTAATCCAGGTGTTATTTTCTTTGGATTTGGTTCCTCACCTGCCACTATACCTGAACCGGGGGGTCTGTTGGGTCTTCTCAGCGTCGGATTCTTGAGAGGCTGGAAGAGACGATAAACTCCAAACTCGTCCACCCTAAAACCTTAAATATCAGTAGGTTGTAGCCAATGCTCTCGTTATTGTAATACGACTAAGCTTTATCATGCTATTCAGGCTTTGAGTGAGGAGGGATATCCACTTAATAATGAGTTGCTTACCCTGGTTGCCTACTTGCGTTTAATTTGCATACAAGTTTCAAAGTCGCTTCCATATCACAAGCAGGAGACATCAACGTGATTCAACCGCAGCCTCAATCCATCTTTGCAAACGCAAGGGTTGTTCCGTCTACGCCTTTTCTTAGTAGGGGTTTCTTGCACAACCCCTCAAAAAGGTATCGTTAGCGAAGAAATTGGTTGATAGGTGACAGAAAATGTTTCTTTGGCTAAGGCTGCAAGCGCTTACTTGAGAGGATTTGAAGCGATTAAT
>JBCDHF010000493.1:0-3320 GCA_038750375.1 Cyanobacteria bacterium P01_H01_bin.15 | reverse complement strand
CGGAATCTCAGAAATTTGGGCTAACTGACTGTGACATTCTAATCATTTGTCTCAAGGGAGATATTTGGTATTGATTGATGATTTCAGGCTCTCGGAAACCCTTAGCAGGCAACGTATCGATACTATCAATTTCAACAATATTCGTCCCTTGAACTGGCGTTAGTAATAATGGTTAGTGCGATCGCATTACAACGATGAGCAATCGCTTTTACGGCTTGACGACAGCGACGAAAAATTTGGTCGTTAAGGTCGGAGTGTTTGCGGGGCGGATCAAATATTCAAATCAAGCAATTTTACTATTTTTGGACTATTCAGAAGAAAGCTACGGAACTGACCAATTATAGATGCTTAGTTTAGCGTGAGGTGAAGGTGTTGGATTAAAGGCAATGGCGAATGAAGAACAGGTTACTTTGCTTAAGCAGGATGTAGGCCTTAAACTAGCGACGCTGGTATTTTCAGGCCGCTATTCCAACTTTATGCAGGAGGTGCTGACCGAGATTTCTCTGTTTTATGAACGTCGTCTGGGTGAAAACTCAGCTCCCAACCCCTTAAAAGTCTGCTTTAGTAAACTCTCATAGCGCTTAAACCGCATTCAGACCCGTACCGATATCGGGAGTATCAGCAGTTTTTGCATGATGTAGATCGCCTTCTGCCGCCAAGTCAAACTTTATCGAAAACCCTCACTTTGCAGGAGATTAGGTGAGGACAACTTTCATCTGGCGCTATCGTTTTGCTTTGTGGGTGATATTCGGTTACGACCCCGAAGACTATCTGTCTCCCGAGACCGCCTTCAGCCACAACGGCAACGGCCAACAATCAGCAGAAAAAGGATGCACAGCCTGGCAAAGCCAGTGTTGAAGATGCTTCCCCAGCACTGCGCTAAAACGGCTGAAGGGTAACCATGTTCATATAATTATGCTGTTTGTTTGTGGAATTTTAGTTCATACATCGGTAGTTCCTGACGGCAGTTGTCCAGCTTCTTAAACACACTCACACTAGGAACCCCCATGCATATAGCGACCCTTCATGCCTTTAACTGGAAATATCAAGACATCATCGACAACCTCGACACTATCCATGAAATCGGCTACGGCGCTATCCTGATTCCCCCACTACTCTACTCCGACCCCAAAGGGGATGCTTGGTGGCAGCGCTATCAGCCCAAAGACTATCGCGTTTTGTTATCTTACCTGGGTGGCAAACAAGAGCTGGAGGCGTTAATTTCTGCCTGCCACGCCAAGACCCCCGGCATCCGAGTCTATGCCGACTTGGTGATCAACCACATGGCCAATGAAGCGCGTGAGGATCGATTGAACTTTCCGGGAGAGGCTGAACTCGAACGCTATCGCCAAGACCTCGAGACATTTGAAAAAAATCGCCTGTATGGTGACCTGAGCGTCGGACTATTTTCGCCCTGGGACTTTAACCAGGACGGCGATATCGTCAATTGGGGGCGTCGCGGGGAGGTGCAGTACAAAAACCTATCTGGTTTGCCTGATCTCAAGGAGTCTCCTTGGATACTAGAGCAGCAGCATAAAACCGTCACGGCCTTGATAGAGATGGGATTTGACGGCTTTCGTGTGGATGCCATTAAGCACATTACCGAGCCCATGATTGATAACCTGGCAGACCGCCCTGAAGCCAAAGATAAGTTTTGGTTTGGCGAGGTACTCACGAGCAGCGACTATGACGAGGAGGTGTTTCTCTGGCCATTCTTAAACGAATCCTGGATTCCCGCCTACGACTTCCCCTTATTCACCACCATCCGGGAAGCCTTTAGCTTTGGCGGATCACTAAAATTGCTGGTTGATCCGGGGGCTTACCGCAATGCTCTGCCCTGGTACCGGGCAGTAACCTTCGTCGTCACCCACGACATTCCCCATAACGATGGTTTTCGCTACAACATCCTCGAACCTCAAGATGAACATTTGGCATATGCCTATATTTTGGGTCGCGATGGTGGCGTGCCATTAATTTATTCCGACCACAATGAATCTCCCTACGAGGTGGATCGAGATCGCTGGTTCGATGCCTATAAGCGCCCTGACATTGCCGCCATGATCAAGTTCCACAACGCCGTGCAAGGGCAGGAAATGGCCATGCTGTACGAGAGTGACATGCTATTGATTTTTCGCCGGGGCGATCAGGGAATTGTGGCCATCAATAAAGGTGGTTCGGAGCAGTGGGCGGAATTCAATACTTGGGGACTAAAAAATCCCAGTACTTACAAGGATTTGATTCATGGTCATGAAATGGCCCTATCCGGTAATCAATTTACCTTGTTTGTACCGTCACGCACAGCCCAAATGTGGTTATCTCAGGACTCAAGCAAAGCCTAAAAAGCCGTTTGAGCGATCGCCCTACTTAAACCGTCGGGCCTCCTCAGCCCAGGTTGTATTGCATGTGAAGGGTTTCTCAGGACAGCATGATTCTTGAACAAATCGACTAACTCGAGTTCTAAATCAAAAGTGTCCTAACTAGGTCTTCCGTTGCAATATAAGGCATATGTTATAGAGTCGGAGAAATTGTCGCTAAGGCTGGAGTAGTTGCCTCCGAAGCGGCAACCACTCTATAAGCACGGCAAAGGTTCATCAAAATTGGATAGACTACAGCCCAGACGTTTCAAACCATAACTTTGAGGCGATGTAGTCCAGATCTATTCCTTAGACTGCTTTCGGAACCTAACCGACCAGAATTCTTCTGCAGCTAAAACTCAACCTTTATCCGCAGATAGCATCAAAAATAGCCTGATAAATACTGATTTAACCAACAAAAACGCCGCAGTATTACATACCGTGGCGTTTTGCTAGATAAATTTGAGATGGCAGTTGCCGATTACTCTTCAGTAGCAGAGAAATCTTCGTCGTTGTAGTCGCTAGCGTCATCACCCGCTTGAGAGGCGGCTTCCTCTTCGGCTTTCTTAGCCATCGCCTCGCGATACTTCTCGGCCATTTCTTCAGCCTTGTCGAATACTAGGTCAGGGTTCTTGACCATGTCGCCAGGTTCGGGTTCGAGCTGCTTGGTGGAAAGGGAGATGCGACCACGCTCGGCGTCGAGATCGATGATCATCACCTTGATTTCGTCGTTCACGTTGAAGACGCTGTGTGGCGTATCAATGTGATCGTGGGAAATTTCGGAGATGTGCAGCAGACCGCTGACGCCGCCAATATCGATAAAGGCACCGTAGGGCTTCAGACCGCGTACGGTACCGAGCACCACTTCGCCGACCTCCAGGCCATTCATCTTACGCTCAACCAGAGCGCGACGGTGGCTAAGGACAAGGCGGTTGCGCTCTTCGTCGACTTCCAAAAACTTCAGGG
>JBCDHF010000492.1:0-3321 GCA_038750375.1 Cyanobacteria bacterium P01_H01_bin.15 | reverse complement strand
CTGTTGCACAAGCTGCCGGTAGAAACAGGGTCACTCTTTACATTTTGCAACAAAAATACAGGCAAGCACTTATTTAGCTAAGCTTATTTAACTAAATAGTGATAGTTCCTGCCGTTGCTTCATTTAGCCTACGGTCCTGGAGGCAGCTCAAACAAGCTTTTAGCCGATTTCTTAAGGACTTATTAAGATTGTTTTTAAGCAATAATCTGATATAGGCCCAGAGAACCCTCGGCTTAAGTTCGTTTATGACCGCTGTTTTTCTGAATTTTTCACCCCTAATCTTCGGAGTTTAAAAATGATTGAACCGCTTTTGTTAGGTATTGTGCTGGGTCTGATTCCTGTGACCTTAGCTGGATTATTTGTTGCAGCTTATCTACAGTACCGCCGCACCGACCAGCCTGGATTGTAGAAACAATTTTTCTGCTCTGGTTTGGGCCGACTTGGCTAGCGACTTCTCCAGGAAAGTTTATCCCTAGCTTGGATCTCCATTCCACTGGTTTTTTCATCTTTTGAACAAGTGCAGTGAGTGGTTCTAGCTAGCTATATTTGAAGAATATTGAGACCTTCAAAGATGAGGGTCTTTTTTAATTAATGCCTTCGCCAGATCGTTTAGGACACTTTTGATGTGGAGTTGTCTAATTCTAGAGCGGCTGCTATAGATGCTCCTCTTCCGTGTTTTCCGGAATAATCTCTGTGGTAAAAATGACCGCAATCCCCAAAAAGTTACTGGTTCACGGATGGAGTATCCCTTGGTATGCTTATTCCCAATTCTGACGGCAGTATTTTTTGGAAATCATTTCCCTGCCATGGATGAAGCTTTATTCTTTAACAAACTCGGAGCCTGTGTGCGTTTATGACTGCTGCAACTGCCGCCTTTCCTATTGATCTCAGCGCCTATAAACCACTGGTGTTAGATCCCACTAAATCTTCGCTATCTCCCGAGGAGCTTGCGACCTTAAAGTTCAACATTAATCTTTGCCGCGATGCCATTGTCTTCTTTACTGCGACAGGCGCTGCGCGCGGTGTGGGAGGTCACTCCGGCGGTCCCTATGACACGGTACCGGAAGTAATGATCTTAGATGCCTTCTTCCGGGGCGCTCCAGAGAAATTTGTCCCGATTTTCTTTGACGAAGCGGGTCATCGAGTCGCAACTCAGTATTTGATGTCTGCTTTGGGTGGCGCTTTACCGGTCGAACAGTTGGTTAACTATCGAGCGGCTAACTCAAAATTGCCTGGTCACCCAGAGTTAGGGTTGACTCCGGGTGTTCAATTTAGTTCTGGACGTTTGGGCCACATGTGGCCGTTTGTCAATGGCGTAGCACTCGGCAACCCGGGCAAGAACGTTATTTGTCTAGGCTCTGATGGCTCTCAGCAAGAAGGTAACGATGCCGAAGCGGCTCGTCTTGCTGTCGCCAAAAAATTGAATGTCAAATTAGTAATTGATGATAATGATGTCACCATTGCTGGTCATCCTTCGGAATATCTCAGTGGTTATGACGTTGGTAAAACCTTAACTGGTCATGGTTTGACCGTTCTCGAAGGTCCGGGCGAAGACCTCGAAAATCTTTACAGCCGTTTGGTCAAAGCAATGGCGACAGATGGCCCGGTCGCAGTTCTGAATAAGCGTCTGATGGCTGCAGGTATTGAGGGATTAGAAGGCAGCACTCACGCTCACGATGTCATTTCTGTGGGTAAAGCGATTGAATATCTCGAAGCTCGTAATCGTGCCGATGCTGCCGCTTACCTTAAAGAAATCAAAGCGCCCTCTCAAAACTATACGTTCCTGGGCACAGGTGATCGTCAGGACTCCAACCGCAATATCTTTGGTCAGGCCGTGGCTGAAATTTTGAGTGGTATGGATCCTCAGACTCGTAAAGAGACTGTGCTCTGTATTGATAACGATTTAGAAGGGTCATGCGGTTTGGCTCAGATCCGCAAGGCCGCTCCCGAAATTTATGTCAGTGGTGGCATCATGGAGCGAGGGAATCTTTCCGCTGCGGCAGGCTTCGGCATGGAGCCTGGCAAGCAGGGCATCTTTGGCACGTTTAGTGCATTTTTGGAAATGTGTATTTCTGAAATTACCATGGCGCGTCTGAACAAGTCCAACATTATTTGTCACTTCTCCCATGCAGGAATTGACTATATGGCGGACAATACTTGCCACTTTGGTCTCAATAATTTCTTTGCCGATAACGGGTTAGATGATGGTCATCCCACAACACTTTATTTTCCGGCAGATGGCGGACAGATGAAAGCCTGTGTGAAGGCGATCTTTAATGAGCCTGGCTTGCGTTTCATCTTTTCCACTCGATCTAAGGTTCCTAACTTATTGGCTGAAGACGGTAGCGAGCTGTATGGCGATGACTATACGTTTGCTCCGGGCAAGGATGAAATTATCCGTGAAGGAACTTCGGGTTACATTGTTGCTTACGGTGATTCAGTTTATCGAGCGCTCGATGCGGTAACCCGGCTAAAGCAAGAGGGGGTTGATATGGGCTTGGTCAATAAAGCTAGCCTCAATACCGTAGACGAAGAAATGCTTGTTAAGCTGGGCAACTCCCCGTTGGTTATAACGGTTGAAACGTTGAGTCGCCGCACAGGTTTGGGTGCTCGCATGGGCTCTCAACTCTTAGAACGTGGATTAACGCCTAAATTTGCTTACTTAGGTACTTACCATGAAGGATGCGGTGGGTTGTGGGAGCAGATTCCTCATCAGGGCATTGATCCGGAAAGTATTATGGCCAAAGTAAAGTCTATGTTGTAAGTCATTCGTGACTTTCTTAGCCCTCTCAACCATTTTTTTAGAAGCCTGGACATTTTTTTCTAGGCTTCTTTTTTTTGAGTATTTTGCGAAATCAGCCACAAAAAAGCGATCACAAATTGTGCAGCCCTGTGATCGCAAACAAATAATTTTGAACTCAGTTGGAAATTAGTAGGCGTCTTGAAGTTCGAAGAAATCAGGAGAAATATAGTCTTTGCGTAGCGGCCAACCCTGCCAATCTTCCGGCATAAGAATCCGCTTGAGGTTGGGATGCCCTTCAAAGTTGATGCCATACATGTCGTAGGTTTCGCGCTCTTGCCAATCTGCGGCTCTCCAGATCCAGTACAAAGAAGGAATTGTTGGATTTTCCCGAGGCAAAAATACTTTTAGTCGAACTTCCTCGGGGCTTTGTCCATCATTATCGCCGACTTTAACAAGGTGATAAAAGCTGATTAATTCCTGGCCAGGACCAGGATCAATACCCCCCTGACAGGATAGATAGTTAAAACCATAGGCATAGAGCGCCGTGGCAATAGGTACTAAAAATTCAGGCGGAATTT
>JBCDHF010000491.1:0-3349 GCA_038750375.1 Cyanobacteria bacterium P01_H01_bin.15 | reverse complement strand
GTGCAAACTCCTGAGTCTTCTCAAGTAATCAGATTGCTAAATATTGTTGCTGGGAATTTTCATTAGTCGTCGTCGCTCTGTCAAATAGACTTATCAACTATCTAGTAAATGTCGCTCAATTGCTAGCACTGACTAAACAATTTATGCTTGCCGTTCATTTAAGCTGGCCCTCAAGCGTGAGTGTTCTCTGGGATTGGAGGCTGCCTAATTCAGATTTACCCCAAGGCTTCGGCGTTGAGATTTCTGGAAAGCTTTAAGTATTTGTTCCAGACGAAATCGCTACGATAAAGGCTATTCTATGTTCGCCGCTGGTTCATGCATTCCCTGGAGCAATCACTCAAGCACTATTTTGGTCATGACCAGTTTCGCGCTGGCCAAAAAGAAGTGATCCAGCGAGTATTAGAGAACAGAGACTCCTTGGTCATAATGCCGACCGGAGGTGGAAAATCTCTCTGCTATCAACTGCCGGCCCTGCTGAAATCTGGCGTCACGCTAGTAGTCTCTCCGCTAATCGCGCTCATGCAGGACCAGGTTGAAAGCCTGCAAGATAATGGAATTCCAGCGACCTACATTAACAGCACCCTCTCCGGGGACGATGTGCGATCGCGAACGACCAGCATTCTCGAAGGTGAAATTAAATTACTATACGTTGCTCCAGAACGGCTCCTTTCTGAACAATTCAGTCCGTTTTTGGATGAGGTGGCTGCTACCATAGGGTTTGCAACCTTTGTGGTCGATGAAGCCCATTGTGTCTCCGCTTGGGGACATGATTTCCGCCCAGAATATCGCCAAATTCGACGGTTACGGCAACGGTTCCCTCGGGTTTCCACGATGGGCTTGACCGCCACCGCTACGCGACGGGTTCAGCAAGACATCATTGAGCAACTTGCGCTTCAGCAACCCGCTATTCATCTCGCAAGTTTCAATCGCACCAACTTATACTACGAAATACTGCCGAAAGACCGGCGCAGCTATCCCCAACTTCTCCATCATCTCAAACGGCAACAGGGGTCGGGCATTGTTTATTGTCTCAGTCGCAAAACGGTCAACGAAGTGAGCGATTGTTTGCAAGTGGACGGTATAAATGCGCTGCCTTATCATGCGGGTCTGTCTGATGTAGAACGTGCTGAAAATCAACGCAGATTTATCCGCGATGATGTCGATGTGATTGTGGCTACGATTGCTTTCGGGATGGGTATCAACAAGCCTGACGTGCGCTATGTGGTTCACTACGATTTACCGCGCAATTTAGAAGGCTATTATCAGGAATCAGGTCGGGCCGGACGGGACGGAGAGCCTGCGACCTGTACGCTATTCTATGCAGCAAAAGATATTCCTCGACTGGAGTATTTTATTGAACAAAAGCCCGACCCCAATGAGCAACGTATTGCGCGGCAGCAGTTAAGCCAAGTGGTTGACTTTGCAGAAAGTACAATCTGTCGTCGGCAAATTTTGTTAGGGTATTTCGGAGAATCCTTCTCAAATAGTTGTGCTGACTGCGATAACTGTCGCCATCCTAAACCCAAGTCTGACTGGACAGTCGAAGCCCAAAAATTCCTTTCTTGTATTGCACGAACCAATCAACGCTATGGTGCCAACTACATCATTGATATTTTGCGCGGATCTCGTAAACAGAAAATCAAAGAGCGACGCCATGAAGACTTGCCGACTTTTGGCATCGGCCGCGATCGCACTCAAGACGAATGGCGAACTTTAGTGCGCTCTCTACTGCATCAGGACTTATTACGCGAAACAACTGATGGCTACCGAGTCCTGAAGTTCACGACTGAAAGTCTACTAGTTTTGAAAGGAAATCACCAAGTAATGGTGGCTATGCCGCAACAGCCGAGGCGGGAGCAAACCGAAAAATCCGTCTTGGATGCTGCCAGTGAAGAACTCTTCGAGATTTTGAGACAACTCCGTAAGCAGCTCGCAGACGACCAGAACGTGCCTCCCTATGTTGTATTTGCTAACAATAGCCTCCGAGAAATGGCGACCCGTAAACCGCAAAATCTGGGTGAATTTTCCCGAATTCCTGGGGTGGGTGCCCACAAGCTTCGGCAATATGGAGAACGGTTTTTAGCCGAGATCCAAACTCATGTAAACGCTTCTACCCCCCAACGCCAACGCCAAGCGCCGACCTTTTGGCAGCTCTATCGACAAGGACTTGATCTGAGTGCGATCGCAGAAGTTCAAAAGCGTCCTGTTCAGGAGGTTGCTGATGAAGTGGGGAATTTAATTGCCGCTAAAGGCAATATTAATTTGCGTCAGTTTGTCCTACCCGCCAAACAAGATTTAATTCTTCAGGCGGTCCGTCAAAAGCGCATAACCAATCTCGAAAAACTTAAATCTCAGCTTGGAACAGGTTTTAATGAATGGGAAATTAAATTAGTGTTGGTTTGGTGGCAGCAAAAAAATCAATCATCCACAGCTCAGCGAATTTAAAGGATGCCATCTTCTCGTATTTTTGTTTCGATTTTCCGACAATAGCATCTGCCTAGCTAATCGATTAGAGCGTCTAATTTCTGTTGTAAGTCAAGCATGGGTTCTTGATCAACGGTGATGGAGGCATTCGGGCGCACAAAGTTGAGATCTGCAATTAAGGCAATAATGGCTGAGAACATAAATGCAATCAGCATCGCCGCCAAAACGCTAGCCCGTCCTGATAAACCCAACTCATAGCCAACAGCGAGCATGGCCTGAATACCAATGAAATAAAGCATAAACCAGACCGTTCGGGGGATTCGATAACGCGAAGCGACCGTAACTCGCAGGCTGTGGAGATCAATGACTTGGTTTAAGGCGTTGATGTAAAGGCTGAGCAGGCGAGGATTGGTGGTTTTATCCGAGAGTTCTGCAACATGAGACCAAAGCTCGTCCTGAATCCTGTCGGAGTCTTGTAAAAAGCGCTCTAGTTTGTCGGGATGTTGAACGGCATCAATGCGAATATCGACATATTCTTTAAACAATTTTCTGGCCTCCGTTCGGGACGGCTCCGGTAAAAAATCAGTCCGGAGTACTGCGGTCCCGATCGCATTGGCATCATCCAGCAGGAGTTGTTTCCGTTGAGAAAACAGAGAATAGGTTGTAGAGAATGTAAAAGCCAGCATAAATCCAAATAGCGCTAGCATCGCACCCACTGCTGAACCAAGAGACGGTTTTTGCCCTTCTTTTTTGACCTTGATTTTTCTCAATCCCAAGCGATATCCGACGGTAATCGCAATGAGAATTACAGCTGCAGAGAATAGGAAGAAAACGAGCGGATAAAACTGGCTTAGCAAGGATTGTTAGACCCCAACATGTTCTTGACGTCTTCTAATTTAGGGTAAGTCTACCGCCTGCTCTGAAG
>JBCDHF010000490.1:0-3382 GCA_038750375.1 Cyanobacteria bacterium P01_H01_bin.15 | reverse complement strand
GCCGATTCTGATTAACGAGGTTAAACAATTGGTCTGCATGATGTAGTTCTAGCAGCCTTAAATCAGTGTTTTCGTTGACGTTGATAGTGGTGAAATACAAAGCAATTTCTCCAAAGGTCCATCCATTCCACCAACGTAATATCATTACGATTCCTTCACAGGCTCACTAAAGTTTTCTTCGGGAAGTATCGTTTCTTGCAAATAGACCGTATTGGATAAAAGCGAACGCCCATTAAAGAACCCGCTCAGGGGTGGCTCCGTTTGCAGCGCCGCGACGCCCCTCGGACTCAGGCCAGCGTGCTTTCGCAACTCTCGAATGAAGTGGAATTAGTTATAGTACCCCCGAAGATATGCAGTAGGGTCGCTACGCAACGATGACAGAGTTTGTTGAGCCGAACTATCGAGAACAGCCGTTTCGGAGAGATGCCAACTGACCGTTCAAATCGTTTTTTGAGAGTCCGAGTGGTTATCCCAAACCCATCCGAAACTCGACTAGGATCTCTGGCCCTGAGAAGCTGACGGACGGCATGTACAACCAACGTATCCCCCGTGGGTGGGTATTGGCGATCGCTTCTCTCAAAAAAGCCTGGACCGCATCAACCTGTTCAGAAATCGACCTTGCGCCGCATAGCCTATCCTGCAAGTGATTCAACGCGATCGCCGGCCAGACAGCCTCAGCATCAACGTTTAAGTTAGAAAATGCAGCAGCCGGGGGCAACCGCAGCGCTCCTAAGCCCCAAGGGAACAAGCGCACGATCACTAGGCCGGTAGCTCCCGTGGCTCGATATCGCTTTAGAGTGGTTTTCTGTCCGTTGATCGATGCCCAGTGCAAAGGAGTTTCGCTTCTGTCGGTAACCTCCAGAAATGGATCACCGAAAGAGAACGTGATCTCTGCAACCCCTGACGGCAATACCCGAGTTATCACCCCTTTTGCCGCGGGCGATGAATCTGCATACTGACACCATATTTCCGATACGACATGGGCAAGACTGGTGCAAGGGGGTACGCAGAGATAATCGCAGCTGCCCATGCCAGTATCGTAATGCCAAATCCCCACGATCCATAATCCTCAGGCCCGCAGTATAACGATCAAGCTCACCGGATGCAGATAGCTTCTGCAACCCAAACGACTCGCTTTCAGCGTTCCGGTGCAGCGACTTATTTAGCGCTAGCAGCCCTTACTCTAACGGCATAGTCAAAAACTCTTCTGGTGCGACTGCAGGGATTGCAGAATCTACAAAATCAGATACGTTGCGAGTCAAAATCACTTCTGCGCCTGCGGCACCGGCAGCCTCGCTAGTCACAGCGTCTTCAAAATCCGTCATAGGCTTTTGCAATGCAGACCTAATAACCTCGTCTGTCACCTTGGCAACTTGAAGGTGCTATGATTGCCTCGACAAAAGCTCGCGTGCTGTTTTGCTACCCACATGACGACGCAAAATATAGAAAATACTGGTCACGGCATGACCTGCAACATACCCTTACACGTGGGGTTGTGTCACCGTATTTAATGCCTGTGCAGAGGTGAAAATAAACGGTTGTCGTTGAGCTAAAATATCCAACAAAACATCGCTGTCAAACAATATCCGCCTCAACTGTATTTCTCCTCCAGATAATCCACATAGGATTCTGTAGGATCTTCTCTACTTAGCTGAACTACTCCAATTAAGCTTTGAGTCCAGGGATTAAGCTCCGCAAAAGAATTCACGGTTGTTGTTGGAGTATTAAGTATAAGCGTTTCCTGTTGAATTGAACTCAACAACGACTGTACTAAACGCTAGCGATCGCTAACAGGCAACTGCAATGCCTGATTTTGTATTTGTTGTAATGTCATAAGCTCTTTCCCAGCAACTCTTATAATCTACTGTGAATTGCTGCTGCTCCTACCGTCTGAAAGCACTGCTGGTTCAAGGCTTCATACCATCTAATCTCAAACGCCAACAGATAAGCTTCTGGTCACACCTCAACCGAAAACTAAGCAGCATAACGCCGATGTTCAGCCTCAAGCGCAGCTGCAATGTCTTGTTAAGCGTTATTCTTCTTGTCGAGTGAATAATCAATAAGCGCGAAGTTTTGCTTCATGTGATGCACTACTCGGATTGCGGCAACGTTGCCATCCGCATCGCTGACGTTAAACGGGGGGGAATCCCCCATCTTTAGGATGAAGTCGGCCTGGTGTATCGCCAATCGATAGATTCTTGAAAGCGATAAAACTCGAATTCTGAACAATAAATGAACTGGAAAGTCTGGGTACCTGTCCCCAGCTTTGAAAGATAACTGACTCTCCATGGGAGTTTGGTTTCTAGACTGTTTCCCCTTGCCAATGCGGTGAGGGGTTTTTCATGTCGGATAATCATCCCCAGATAGATATTAATTTCCGTTCGCTTCCTTGAGTGGGATGCGGAATAAGTCGGATGAGCCGTGATTCTAGCTTTATTGTTATTGCGGCAAGACTCATGAGCGTTCCAAAAATTCAATGGAGACGAGAAGCGGGTGGAACTGCCGTTCCTTACTACAAGCTCTCTGGCAATGCACAATGGAGGCGCTACACGAATTGCCCGCACCGGAAACCGGACGCTGAAATGCAGTCTTCTTCCAAAGGGTATGCGACTTGGCTCCTTTGGGTCCAGATGGGATGGGAAGTCATTTCAGGGGTTGCTTAACGACCCAAATGTGTTGTCCCGGTTTTGGCCCCTCGATCCCCCATTCTGGCGAAACCCGATGCAACTTTCCCCAGAATGAGAGAATGCCAGGGGGCAATTACGCTCCAGCGACCATTAGGAATTAGGCCCTGGAGCTTCGCTGATCCAAGCGATCGCGGCCGCCTTTTCCGCCAGGATAAAATGCTGCACCGCCAAACTGGGAAACAACTTGTCGCTCCTGGCAGCCAGCTTGTCGAGCCACTGATGCTCAGAAACCACAGCCTTCTTTTCAAACCTTGCTCTACGGTTGACAAGAGTACAAAAGTTGCCTGTCGTCTAGCGCAAGGTTATGACGCTAGTTGTAACCCCAACTCAGAACTCAATTGACTTAGCACCATCGGTAGGTGCTACCAACACCTAGCCGACGGCTGACGCCCACACTGGAATAAGCAGTCTGGAGGCTGAAGTGATTATGCCTCAGCTACCTCGATCGCACCACGTTCTTCGGGGTGGCTAGGCCACTTGAGTTCTGGTTTCCTTCCGTACAATGACGTTTCTGGAGACCAGACTCATGTTTCAATCCTCAATGTCGGACGCGGCGGCGTCCACTGCTCAAGCTGCCAGCAAACCCTATGACCCGCAGTTTGAGGCGGTGCGGCATATGCTGTTTGGCAATTTGAATGCGGTGCAGGCGACCATCAAGCTGCTGCACAAGCTGAACTATGCCGAGCCCAATGACT
>JBCDHF010000489.1:0-3394 GCA_038750375.1 Cyanobacteria bacterium P01_H01_bin.15 | reverse complement strand
TGAAACGGATCGTCTCACTCGCCTCGTTAACGACGTTTTGGATTTGTCCCGTTTAGAGTCTTCTCGTGCCTATGTGTTTGGCTCTGTCGATATTGGGCAAGTCATTGAACAAACGGTTCGTACATATCAGCTCAATGCCAAGGATAAACAAATCCAGTTGACTCATGATTTAGCCCACTCTTTGCCCGCAATTTTTGGGCATTACGATCTTCTGCTGCAGGTGCTAACTAATTTAGTGGGTAACGCCCTGAAGTTTTCGGAATCTGGAAGTGCGGTCATGATCCGGGCTTATTGCTCGCCTCATTCAGAAGACCCTCTTTCCAACACAGTGCGCTTGGAAGTCTGCGATACCGGGATTGGCATTGACGCTGAAGATCAAGCCGCGATTTTTGAACGGTTTTATCGTGTAGAAAATCGAGTCCATACCCTCGAAGGAACTGGCTTGGGATTGTCCATTGTTAAAAACATCATGCAAAAGCATCAGAGCCAGATGCATCTGATTAGCGAAGTGGGGATTGGTACGACTTTTTGGTTTGAACTACCCATTTATTTGGAGCCGCTATCGCAAAACTCGCTTGAAACAGTCGATGCCGCTACCCTTGCCTCTGTTCGCAACTGAATCATTGAGCGCTTTCTAGATGAATTTCGGCACCAATAACTTTGAGTTACTCAATTCTCAGAGAAAAAGTTGGGCAATGCTAGTAATGTTCTGATCACCATAGCCTTGTGCGATCGCAGATTGGTAACCCGCTAAAACGGCATTGGAGATAGGAAGCGAAGCCTCTAAACTTTGAGCCAGTTGGGTGGCATAGAGAAAATCTTTGCTCACTAAATTAATGGGAAATAGAGGCGCATGATTTTGGGCTGCAATTAAATTGCCTGCGCCTTTGGCGGCCAGACTCAGAACGGGTAGGTCACTGAAACAGCTCATAGCTTGAGTTGGACTGATGCCGACATGGGTCAACATTCCTAGTAATTCTGCGATCGCCGCCACTTGAATACCAAACAGGGCATTGACCGCTAATTTGCACGCCATTCCCTGACCGACAGAGCCTAAATGATGGATTGTCATCAACCCCGCATCGGTTAGCACGGAATTTATTTGAGTCACAACAGCCCGAGTTCCTCCTGCTAAGCCAATTAGTTTACGGGCTTCTGCTTGTGGACGAGATCCTAAGACGGGAACTTCCAGAAATTTGGCACCTTGTTGGATGATTGACGAATTGAGTTCCTGAACCCGATCAACCGTTAATGTACTCATGACAATAGCCACTTTAGGAGGTGTTAATCCCCACAGGGCGCCTCTTTCCGGCATCAGCCAAACATCCTGTGATGCCTCGTTGTTAGTGACCATACTGATCACGACATCGCTTTGCTCCGAAGCCGCCCGAGGGGTTGTCGCCCAAATAGCCCCTTGCTCAATTAGTCGTCTCGCTTTTTCCGGTGAGCGGTTGTTCACAACAACAGCGTAATTTCCTGAATTGAGTAAGTTCTGGGCAATCCTTGAGCCCATAGCCCCTAAACCAATGACTGCGATACGTTGAAGGTTCGTCATGACCATGCTCTTGCTTGGAAGTTGAATTCACTATAGTTATTGAAGAACTCACAATAAACCCGAAGCCAAGCATTTATCTAATGCACATTCGACATCAATAGGGTCTGTTTGATAGATTAAGCGATTTGAAGTCTTTCAAACTCAGCATATTCATGCGTCTCTTGCACAGGTTCGATTGCCATGGAATTAGCGGTATTACAGACGTTTGTAGCAGCGGTTAAACAAGGAAGTTTTGCGGCGGTGGCCCGGGAACGGAATGTCGATCCGTCTTCGATTTCCCGCGCAATCGCAAATTTGGAAAAAGAACTCGGGATTCGCTTGCTACAGCGCACAACTCGCCAATTGTCCTTAACAGAGGCGGGATCTGCCTATTTTCAACGTATTGACCCCTTAGTAGAAGAAATACAACAAGCCGCTAATGTGGCGCTGGACATTTCGGGACAACCAGTGGGGACATTACGAATTACTGCCTCGGTCTCCTTTGGTTTGAAGTGTATTGTGCCGTTACTGCCTAGCTTTAAAGCACACTATCCTGGACTCACGGTGGATTTGTTCTTGACCGATACCAATGTTGATTTACTGACCGAACGAGTAGATTTAGCAATCCGCTTGGGCTTGTTGGCGGATTCAACGCTGATTGCGCAACGCTTAATACCTACTCATTATTGTGTCTGTGCCAGCCCTCAATACCTAGACCGGCAGGGAATTCCGACACGACCCGAGGAAATTGCCAACCATAACTGTCTCTTATTTCCCCTCGCCGGGTTTCGTTCGAAATGGCGATTCAGAGATCCTCAGCAAAGAGAATGCGAAGTTCTGGTTCAGGGAGATGTTGTGATCTCCAATGCGATCGCGTTGCAGCAATGCGCGATCGCTGGTCTAGGCTTGGCATTATTGCCCAACTGGTTGATTGGAGAGGATTTGAGGGCAAGACGATTAGTGAATGTATTTCCGCACTATGAAGTCACGGCAACAGACTTTCGGACAGCGGCTTGGTGGGTCTATCCCTCTCGGGCTTATATTCCGCGAAAAGTTCATGTATTTATGGATTTTGTCAAACAGTCGATTGTGATTTAATTGTTTGATTAATCGTTGAAGAACACCCAGTCCCGACTCTCGAAGCAACCGATTTAGAATGATTAAACGTCAAAAAGAAAGGCGGAAAAACGGCAGAGAATCGGATGAAGAAGCTGACCGAATTGCCCAAAGACTTACCCATTCCACAAGACGATGGGGCTTGCAATCATTTGCAGGGAAAAGCATTACCCTCGATTGCGCTGCCTTCAACTCAAGGTCCGAATGTGGATTTGGCGACTTTGGCAGGAAGGATTGTGATTTACTGCTACCCCATGACAGGAAAGCCAGGGATTGCATTGCCAGATGGATGGGACGGAATTCCGGGCGCGAGAGGATGTACTCCCCAATCATGTGCTTTTCGGGATCATCATCAAGACCTTCGCATTTTGGGCTCACAAGTATTTGGGCTGAGCGCTCAAAAGACAGAAGACCAACAAGAAGCAGCAGAAAGACTGCATTTACCCTTTGAGCTATTGAGCGATGAGGATTTGGTTTTTGCGGATGAATTAGGATTACCGACTTTTGAAATTGAGCGCCAACGGTTGATTAAGCGAGTGACGATTATTGCTCAAGCAGGAAAGATTATTAAGGTTTTCTATCCAGTCTTTCCGCCCGATAAAAATGCGGATGAGGTGATCGATTGGTTACGCAATCATGCCAGA
Organism: Cyanobacteria bacterium P01_H01_bin.15; assembly: GCA_038750375.1. Classification (GTDB taxonomy): domain Bacteria; phylum Cyanobacteriota; class Cyanobacteriia; order Cyanobacteriales; family JAAUTE01; genus JAAUTE01. The sequence goes on along the minus strand of JBCDHF010000489.1, from coordinate 100 downwards.
TGACTGAATCGCTTTTGTGTTGTTACAGCCTTCGCTAGATTCTTAGTAAGCATCTATTATTTTGAGTTGCCTGCGTTCTGGCACGCAGCCGCCCCCTTAC
>JBCDHF010000488.1:0-3423 GCA_038750375.1 Cyanobacteria bacterium P01_H01_bin.15 | reverse complement strand
TCAATGTTAGCATTGAGTTTAACAACCAAACAAAAAGAGGTTGCGAGGCTGCAATTGATTTTTTCAGCATAAAGGAATTAGAACCGTTTCAAGCGGAAGAAAGTGAGTTGAAGCGACCGTTTGCAAAGTCAATCTTCATGAATGTGCTCGGATGGTTGCCAGCAGAAAAATTCTTAACCGCTTACGCTGAACAACTGTACGATTTCCCAATCTTGCCGGTTCAAGAGGGAATTGTAGGTCAGGTAAACGCACTGGGTGATCACTCCGTTGACGTCGTTTTACTTGATTTTCTTGGAGCAAAACGGCCCTCCATGGTCATGCCTCAATTCAGACTGACGGATGATTGGCTTCAAGCGATTCGAAAAAGTCGCTATCCTGACATTAAATTTGCGCCATTCTGGGAATATGATTCTGGAGGAGCCGACCCCTACAATGCAGACGCAGGAGTAGGATCAAAAAACGTTCAATTGGCAGCGAAATTTGTTGCTTCAATTTTGGAATATCACAATCGCCGATATCGAGATACGGATGAACTTTATCGATTACAAGGAAAACCTGTTGATTTTTTATACAACTCTATGATCTACAATCCTCCCTCATTCTGGGCAGATGTTATTTCCAGATTGGACTCGTCACTCGGCGATAGGCCTCTCTTATCGCTGGGACCAGGGGGATTGCCCATGACCCTTCATGCCGACTTTGACTCAGAACGATTCAGATCATTCACGGATGAGTATTTTGACTCTATATTTGTGTTTAACCTATGGGGGCCAACTGCAGACTCTTTTCCTGGAAAAATTGCCAAGTATTACAGGAACCAAAATGAACCTATCCAAGTTATTGGCACAGCGGTTCCTGGGTATTGGAGCGTCAGACATAATCAGCGGACACTTGTTTCAGCCAGATACACCCAGCGTCTGCGTGAGTCACTTTCAGCCAGCCTAGCTGACAATGTCGATGGGATTCACGTAACTACCTGGAACGATTTCAAAGAAAATACTCAATTTTTTCCAAGCTTTACTTTTCTTGATAGTCGATTAGAGATTCTTCAAGCATTAACCATAAAATGGAGAGGGAAAGAGCAAACTAAGACAACTGATTTTCCTAAAGTCATCCTGACATACAAAAAAGCTGCCTATCCTGGAGAACCTCTGGGCTTTGAAGTTTATCTTTTACCTACAAACCCTCCTAACTTTAAGCTTCAAGCTAAAATCTATGTTGAAACACAAGATGGTGAGCTCTTGCTTTCTACCAAAAATCAAGCAATTCAACCCGGGAACGCCATACAATTCCCAATCAAGTCTCAGAAAGTAAGTACACCTGATTCTTCGCCAGGAGCTCTTTCCATCAAGCTGCAGCTTGAGTACGACAATAAGACAGTATCTATTTCAAATCTTCCTCAAATTGCCATTCTACCGTTGGATTATCTTGACCCAGATTTGTTGATGTACTCAATTCCCGTGCATAACCTAGCAAAGGCTCCTCGTTCAGCTAATTTAGTCCTAAATAATGCAGTTGAAGGTATTGTCCCCAATGATGGACTAACTGCGTATCGGGTCGATGTTTCTGGTGATGAAGAAATTGACTATGCTGTCATGCGAAACAGCCATGCCGTACGCTTAATGGCTCCACACGATCAGGCGGGTGCTGAGTTTTATCCTGGACGATCTTCAGATATTTCCTTGGCCCCGATGCGCTATAAAAACCACTTGGACACGATATCTGACGAAGGTAGATCCGCATTCATTCCAAAAATTCAAAACATGCGGGATGGACAAAGCCACTATCCCATACGAACGGCTGGCAGGAATTACTATGCTGGCCTCGTTAGATATAAGGATGGGAGTTACGCCTATACGCCTCTCATGTGGACTACGAACCATAAAGATAAAGTCCAATTGTTAGGTTCTTATCTGTTCAACACGATTAAACACGATTTGATTAAGGATAGAGGTTCATATTCAAGAGATATCAATCTCGGACCAGAATCTAAATCTTTTAGAAGGACGCAGATTCGACCCGGTTTTTCTATTCTGAAATGGACAAACGAAAGTCCTTTGGTTGGACTTCCAAATGACTTTATTCCGCCTGGTAATTCCTCAGTTGAATACATTTTACGTCTAGGGGACATTTCAGAAGCAAGACCTGTCTTAGTGCAAAGCGGTCAATCGCGACAGCTTGATCTACGTATCAACAAAGAAAGACAATTTGTTCTAAGTCGAAAGAATAACCTAGGAGTTTTGGTTGAAGTCGTTTCCAATCGTCTAACCGAGGGGGAGATTTACCATGTTGTCTCGGTCTACACAGGAACGATGCTAAAACTTTATGTCAACGGTAAACTTGTTGATGAAAAACCGTGTGACGGAGTTCGTACTGGTGAAGGTTCTTGGTTAGGTAGTCACCAAAACGAACGATTTAATGGTGAAATTATTAGACTGAATATTTATAACGGAGCTCTTTCTGAGTTTCAAATATTAGAGATGAATGCTAGATTTAATTTGTTAGAGCTATCAAAGTAGGTAACCGAACAAAGTGCCAGTGTCTTGGCTGTTGGCAGTGGGGCACTAGCAATATAAAAAGCGTAATGAATTGGCGCGCCAGGGTGTGCTGAGCCCGCTAAAAAGGAGGAGGCAATATCACCGCAGCCTCCGGCTTTACTCCCAGTCCCCAGGCGAACTCAGCTCGACTAGCTCCACCAAAGCCGTTCGAACAACCATTGTTTTGGACTAGCAACATACGTATCCCGTTCCTACACGGAGACGATTATCTCTTCCAACCTACCATTCAAAAATTTGTACACCTTTTTGTACACCGGGCCTGGTCAAATGGGGCGACTCCAGACCACGTGGGACCGTGTCCACTTTTTCGTAAGCTGTTGAATACGGCGAATATGATCACGTGAAATCACTTGGGACTACATGGGGCCAAAACGTGGTCTCTTGTTGCGAACGAGGCGCTCCATCAACTGAGCTATATCCCCTTACTAGCCAACGTTTTGCGTTGGATGAATTTTACAGTTGTACGCGGCAAACTCTCTCAGGTTTGGCCATCTGAGAGAAAGAAGCATAAGGCTTCGTCCTCTCCGAAAGCAAGTCGTTTCAAAACGGTAACGGGTTGCGTTCGCAGCAGCGTTTGGTTATCAATCTTCGCAAGAAGGCTATTGACGTCGAATTACAATCGCAATTTTCTACCTGTATGTAAAAGGAATCCACATAAGAAAACAAAAGCGCCGAGACTTCCCACCGTTAGCCCCTCGTACCAGTCCTCGCAGCCAATCAATCACAACAAGACCAAAACGAAGTAGATGCCTAGGGTGATGTACTCCATGATCATCGTGGTTCCTTTCCCGGTTTGCTCGACCCAGCCCATGGATAGACATAACCCGAGCACCCAAAGCCAAAATGGCTTTGGGTGCTCGGGTTA
>JBCDHF010000487.1:0-3431 GCA_038750375.1 Cyanobacteria bacterium P01_H01_bin.15 | reverse complement strand
ATGCCAGTCTGCTGGGACATCTTGAGCAACCAATACTTCGACATTATTGTCAATGGCTCGCATCACACATGCTTGAACTGTTTTCTCTTTGGAGCCTGGTTTGGACTGAGAGGTCGTAACCATTAAGACACCGGGCAAGATTTCCTCATCGGAGCGAGTAATTTTGTCTGAAGACCCAGGCTTTTTTGGGTCGGAAGAAATATTTAAGGCTTGGTCACAAGCCGCAAAGAAATCGGCCATGAGTGATGGGGTTGGCGCTTGAGAATTTTGGCGCGCTTGGGCAAGAAGGTCTTCCCCTAGCCAAGTCGCCGCTAACGCACAACTTGTCTGGACTGCTGCAGGTCTGCCGAGACAAATATCGAAGGAACTTTGTTCTGCTTGTTTGCCGGGCCTTAGTCCAAGGAACAGCAGCGCCAACACGCCTCCGAGAGCACCAATAGGTAAGATCCAAAGAGGCCAACTAGTGCTTTTAGGAGGTAACTCTTGTGAGGTGTCTCCTTTTTCGGGCTCAGCAGACTCTGATTCTGTGGCAGGGCTATATCGAGCAGCCGTTAGATTCTTCGTTCGTTGAGCGGAGGACTCCGCGGATGACAGTGAAGGTTCTTCGTAGGAAACGGCATCGAGTTCTGCCATTGTGTCTTCAGGAAAAGCACAATACCGACTCAGCCAAATCGCAGCTTTACGGGTAGATTCTGGGGTAAGCGCCTGAAGCTGTTCGATCCAGACATTAATATCTTCTGATTCATGGAGCCCAGAGATCTTCGCGTCTTGTTTGAAGAAGTTTTCGATGATGTCCAGAATCCGCCGCTTCTCATTGGGGCTAAGTTCATGGAAAAACTGAATCAGTAAAACAATGTCTCTAGGAGGCGGAACAATTTGTGATCGCAACAGACGACGATTAGTGATGAAGCAATAGCCGGCAAAGGGAGAGGTGGAGTTGAATTCAGTCTCGGCAGCGGCGGATTGACCTGAACTCAGAGCGTCTAACGCTTCAAGTGCTTTTTGAGCGGACGTTTTTGCATCACTACCGGGGATAAAAGACGATGCAGTGAATGCGCTGTTTCTAGCTTTTTGGACAAATTTAGAGGGAGCGGCTGGAGGACGAGGCTCCAGTTTTTTCTCAGAGGCGGGGGCTTTGGCTTCGAGATCGGAGGAGACGTTTAGAGGAATCGTTTGTTGCCATTCAGGATCAACGGCGCCCAGCTCGCGGCAATAAATAGTCAGAAGTTGAAGTCTTCCTTCGGGTACTAGTTCATTCAATGTAGTACGGGCTTGTTGCACTATAGTCCCTTGCTCTAGGGTTTGCGCAGGCGGACAATTGACATAGATATGCAGATGCTCAGCCTGACAGATGACCTGAACTACCAATCCGGGCGTATTGACTACTTTTTCTAAGGCCGTTGCGAGCGCACGTTCGTCCATCTTTTAATTCTCTTTGAAGGCTGGTTAAACCATCATAATGAGGTCTCTATTTGTCCTACTCAAAGGGTCTGAACAATTCCTAAAATTCAATCAGATTCCACAGAAGGCATGTCAAAAAGCAATAGATGCGTCTGATTAAATATGGCCTTCGTTAGATGACCTGTCTTCGACCAAAATGAGGATACAAAATTGAGTAGAGACTATATTGATCGACTTGGATAGTTCGTATTGAATTGTTTAATGGGTGGCAAGGTCTATCTTTTGAGTGTTTTTTTTCTGCATCCGAGCTGAACAGGCAACGAAATATAGTCTTCGCTTAAATGTGAATCCCTACTGAAATTCGGAGATGACAACATGGAAAAGACGGTTTGGATTGCACGCCACGGGAATCGGCAGGATTTTGTGACGCCCGAGTGGTTTGAAACAGCGCCCCGTCGATACGATCCGCCTCTGTCCGCTGATGGTCATACCCAAGCCCAAGAGCTAGCCGAGCGGCTACGAGAAGAAAATATTCGCCACATTTTTGCTTCTCCGTTTTTACGAGCAATTCAAACAGCTCATCCAGCCTCTGTTGCATTAGGGTTGCCGATCAAGATTGAGGCGGGTTTAAGTGAGTGGCTGAATGAGGAATGGATGACAGAAAATCCGGAAACAGAACCGCTGGCAGATTTGGCAGCCGCGGGGGTCAATTTTGACTTGAGCCATCAGTCGGTCGTTGTCCCGAATTATCCTGAAGCATCAGAAGTGCTCGCCCAACGGACAGCAGCAACAGTGCAAAAGCTGGTTGATCTTTACGATCAAGATATTTTGTTAGTTGGTCATGGGGTTTCTGTCGCGGGGACAGCGCTGGGTTTGGTTAAAGGGAATCCCCACATCAATGCAGCGCTCTGTTGTTTAGTTAAGGTTGTCAGCACCAAGACTGGTTGGAATCTAGAACTGAATGGTGATACGTCTCATTTGAGTCAAACGGAAACAAAAATTCGGTTTAACTAATACCGAGATAACTAAGCCCTTAGAAGTTTCTGCGTTATCCACATTGGGAATGAATATCTTTTCGTTCTAAAAGTAGCAAAAAGCCCCCAGGGATGAGGGGGCAGAGAAATTTGTCAATGAGATTCTAAGGGCATAAACAAGAAGTCCGTTTAGCGTGAACGACGACGGCGAGCAGCAGCAACGACGCCCAAAAGACCCAAAAGTGATAATGGCTCTGGAGTGGTTTCTGATGATGGAGTATTGTCGCCAAAGAGATAGGCCGCCCCGTGGGAAGCCGCATTGTTAACGTTGAGGTAGGCTCCAATGAGAACGTCATCGTTATCCAAACTCAGGGACCATTCAAAGCGGTCAAGCCCGACGCCATCAAATGGGTTAAGCTTTTGCAGAAATTTTCCTGTGTCTGCATCAAACAGATATGCTGACCCGTTCTGATTTCGATATGCGTCAATCAGGGCAAGCCCATCGTCTAAGCTTACTGAAAATCCAAATTCGTCACCTGCCGTGCCATCAGGAGCAGTGAACTTTTGGAGTAAATTTCCTGTACTCTTTTCGAACAAATAGGCTGAGCCGCTATCTGCACCCTTATCGTCATCCAAACGGGAGCCCAAAAGAGCTAGTCCATCGTCTAAGCTCACTGAAACCCTAAAGGAATCATTGGCCACACCATCAGGAGCCGTGAACTTCTGGAGTAAATCTCCTGTATTCGCATCAAACAAATAGGCTGAGCCGCTATCTCCCCCATTATCGTCGTCGCCGATAGAACCAATGACAGCCAAGCCATTATCGAGATCTACAGAAAATCCGAAGGAGTCGCGAAATGCTCCATCAGGCGGTACGAACTCTCGGAGTTAATTTCCTGTACTCATATCGAATAGATAAGCGGACCCGCTGCCGGAACCCCTTCCATCAAACTGTTGGCCAATGAGGCCCAAACCCTTATCTAAACTCGCCGAAATTCCAAATCGCGAACCCTTAGACGTACTCGCAGGAGTCAACTCCAGGAGAAAATCCCCCGT
>JBCDHF010000486.1:0-3458 GCA_038750375.1 Cyanobacteria bacterium P01_H01_bin.15 | reverse complement strand
GGATATGTCTCCTCTCCCCTCTCTCAGCGGTAACGAAATTCGGCAGCGATTTTTAGAATTCTTCGCTGAGCGCCAGCACAAAGTTCTCCCCAGTGCCTCCCTCGTGCCGGAGGATCCTACCGTACTGCTGACCATTGCGGGGATGCTGCCATTCAAGCCAATTTTCCTCGGGCAACAGGCAGCGCCTCAGCCCAGAGCCACCACCTCGCAGAAATGTATTCGCACCAACGATATTGAAAATGTCGGGGTGACCAAGCGGCACCACACTTTCTTTGAGATGCTGGGCAACTTCAGCTTTGGCGATTATTTCAAATCTCAAGCGATCGCCTGGGCGTGGGAACTCTCGACCAAGATTTACCAACTGCCTCCGGAGCAGATTGTGGTGAGCGTATTCCGGGAGGATGACGAAGCCTTTGCGCTCTGGCGTAACCAAGAAGGCGTCCCTGAAAAACGCATTGTCCGCATGGGTGAAGAGGATAATTTCTGGGCATCTGGCCCAACTGGACCCTGCGGACCCTGTTCAGAGCTTTATTTTGACTTCCATCCCGAGCGCGGCGATGACAATATTGACTTGGAAGACGATACCCGGTTTATCGAGTTCTACAACCTCGTCTTCATGCAGTACAACCGCGACGCCGACGGCAACCTGACTCCGCTCAAAAATCGCAATATTGATACGGGGATGGGCTTGGAGCGCATGGCTCAAATTTTGCAGGGCGTCCCTAACAACTACGAAACTGACCTTATTTTCCCCATCATCGAAAAAGCGGCAAGCTTAGGAGACATAAAATATGCCGCAGCCGATGCCAAAACCCAAATTGCCCTCAAAGTGATTGGCGACCACGTTAGAGCAGTTGTGCATATGATCTCCGACGGCATTACGGCTTCTAACACTGGGCGCGGCTACATCATGCGCCGTTTACTCCGTCGAGTGGTGCGTAATGGTCGTCTCCTCGGCATCCAGGCTCCCTTTGTTTATCCCATTGCTCAAACTGCGATCGCACTGTCTGAAAATGCCTATCCAGCGGTGCGGGAGCGAGAAGACTATATCCGCTTGGAACTGGAGCGAGAAGAAACTGCGTTCCTTAAGACTTTAGAGCGCGGGGAAAAACTCTTGGCGGAGGTGATGGTCAAAGCCCAAAGCGAAGGCAAAACCGAAATTGGGGGATTTGAAGCATTTGATCTTTACACCACCTATGGGTTCCCGGTGGAGCTGATCCAAGAGATCACCGCCGAAAAAGGCCTAACGGTAGATTTGCCAGGCTTTCAAAAAGCAATGGAAGAGCACATTGCCATCGGCAGCAAGGATCTGGCAACCATTGATTTAACAGCTCAGTCCAGTTTGCAACAGGCGATTACTACGCTCAAAACCGAACAAAATATCGAAAAATCTAGTTTTGTCGGCTACACGCAAGCGTCTCTAGAGTCTCAAGTACAGGTGTTAATTGCAAACGGTGAGCAGACTGAAACGGCGAGTGCAGGCGCAGATGTACAAATTGTTTTGGATACGACGCCCTTTTATGCAGAATCGGGTGGACAAATAGGCGATCGCGGCTTCTTGCTGGGCAACGATCTCGTAGTACGCATCAACGATGTCCAAAAGCACGATAATCTCTTTTTCGTACATCATGGCCACATCGAACGAGGTGAGTTGCAACTCGGTCAAAACGTAACCGCTCAAATCGATTGGGCTTGTCGGCGTCGGGCTCAAGCCAATCACACCGCGACCCATTTATTGCAGTCTGCCTTGAAAAATATTGTAGATTCAAATGTTTCACAAGCCGGGTCCTTGGTGTCATTTGATCGTTTGCGCTTTGACTTCAACTGCCCACGAGCCCTAACGCCAGAAGAAGTTCAACAGGTGGAAGATCAAGTCAACACCTGGGTTGCCGAGAGTCATGGTGCAGAAGTCGCAGTAATGCCCATTGCCGAAGCTAAGGCGAAAGGTGCTGTTGCTATGTTTGGCGAAAAATACGGTGCTGAAGTCCGCGTTGTAGATTATCCCGGCGTCTCCATGGAGCTTTGTGGAGGGACCCATGTAGAAAACACCGCTGAAATTGGCGGTTTTAAAATTATTTCTGAAACGGGGATTTCCTCTGGCGTCCGTCGGATAGAAGCAGTTGCCGGCCCCGCCATTCTGGATTACCTCAAAGTTCGCGATGAAGTGGTGAAAAATCTTTGTGATCGCTTTAAAGCAAAACCTGATGAAGTAATTGAGCGCATTGAGGGCTTACAAACCGAGTTGAAATCTACCCAAAAAGAACTTGCAGTGGCGAAACAGGAGCTTGCTCTAGCGAAAAGCGATCGACTGCTCGATAGCGCAGAAGTCGTCGGCGAGTTTAAAGTGCTCGTTGCCAACCTCGGCGAAATTGATGCAGATGCATTGAAAACGGCGGCTGAGCGATTGCAACAAAAGCTGGGAGCGAGTGCTGTCGTACTAGGCTCTGTCCCGGCAGAACGAAAAGTAAGCCTAGTAGCCGCCTTCGCACCAGAAGTTCACAAAGGCAAGAAACTCCCGGCGGGCAAATTTATCGGCGGCATTGCGAAACTCTGTGGCGGAGGTGGCGGCGGTCGCCCGAATTTAGCCCAGGCTGGCGGCCGCGATCCTAGCAAGCTTGAGGATGCTTTAGTCGCTGCAAAAGAGCAGTTGCACGCGACGTTAGGCTAATCTCTCCGGTTTAAATTCCTCGGCTATCTGCGATCGCAAACGTTAGGAAACCCTATCTAATACTAGACTCCCTTATTGCTTAACTTCAAACGGCTCTAAATCCCGTTCAGCCGGTCCAGAAATGACCTTGCCATCCGTAGAAAATCGTGAGCCGTGAACAGGGATAAGCCAGTAGGCCCTCTTCTTTTTTGAAGGCAATCGTGCAGGCCTGATGAGTACACATGGCATTGACCGCCACCAACTCACCCGTTTCGGGTTCTTCAAAAATCAGAACGGATTTCGGGGCATTAAATACGATCGGTAATAGACTCTTTGGCTTCCAACTGCTCAAGAGTATCCAAAGCTTGGAAACCGTTTTCCCGCATGCTTTTATCGATTTTGGGTGGCTTGACAGCCGCTTGCTGTATCCGCGTTGGGGTATCTGACCCTTGGCAGGCCGCTAAGATCACAGGCAACGAAGAAGCAAAGGCACCTACGCCCATCCAATTCAGAAAATTACGACGATCCATCTGTTCACATCCTTGCTTTACGCTTGCTGGGACTGCAAGATGTCTCGTCAAGCTGCAATATGCCCAGGGATACATCTCTGTGTCGGAACTATTTCGGCGTTGCGAGGAAATCCCGTTCTACACGTGGTCCATGGCCGTCAAAATCTCCTGAGAGATAAACGGCAGTAGTTTGCGATTGGTCGCATAGGTCGGACTGGTCGTAAATACCGCCAGTAAATAAGGAGATTTATCTGGCACTTCAATGTAAGCAACATCATGACGGACCTTGCTCGTCCAACCCG
>JBCDHF010000485.1:0-3465 GCA_038750375.1 Cyanobacteria bacterium P01_H01_bin.15 | reverse complement strand
CGCCCATCGCGGCGAACAGCACTATCAATAGCGACGATACGATAGCTAACTTCCCGTTTCTTACCCAAGCGCTTGAGACGCAATTTAACCATAGCTGACGTGTTGAGCCTGAAGGCGAACTTACAAATTTATTTTCTACAAGGATCTCCAATTGTGCCATAAACAAGACACAAATTCTGTGATCACAGAAAAAACTCTTTAATCAATAACGCTCTACGGCCGGGAAACGTCATTGGATGGCTGGAATTAAAGATCGCCGAAGCCTTTCTTCTTCTTTTTTCGCTTCTTGCCACGACCACTACCGGGATTACGAAAACCAGGGCGGGGCATTCCGCCTCCCATCATGCCGCCAAACATATCCCCCATACTGCCAGCGCCAGGGAATGAGGGCATTCCCGGCATTCCACCTTGACCCATTTGCTGCATTAATTTGCGCATCCGGGTGAAGTCGCCCACCAGCTTGGAGACCTCTTTTTCACTATGACCAGAGCCACTGGCAATTCGACGCCGCCGGCTGGGAGACTGAGCTAGCAGATCTGGATCATTGCGCTCGGCCTTGGTCATGGAGTTAATCAGAGTTTCCGCTAATTTAAGTTGCCCTTCTCCTTTGGCTAAATCCATATCGCTGAGCTTGTTACCCATGCCGGGAATTAGCTTCATAATGCCGCCGAGGGATCCCATATTTTTCAGCAGACGCATTTGCTTGAGAAAATCATTGAAGTCAAATTTGGCTTCCATGATTTTGGCCTGCATCGACTCCACATCAGACAAGTCCAGCTCCTCTTGAGCTTTTTCGACCAGTGTGACAATGTCTCCCATATTCAAAATGCGGGAGGCAATGCGATCCGGATAAAAGGGTTCTAACGCCTCAACTTTCTCCCCCGTGCCGACGAATTTAATGGGCTGTCCCGAAACTTGACGAACCGAAAGGGCCGCCCCGCCACGACTATCACCGTCGAGCTTGGTCAGGATTGCCCCAGTGATGCCAATTTCTTCGTGGAAAGTGTGGGTTAACTCGGCTGCTTCCTGCCCGGTCATGGCATCCACAACTAAGAGCACGTCGTCCGGCTTCACCACCTCTTTGATTCGAGCCAGCTCGCCCATCATGTCAGTGTCAATCTGTAGACGACCGGCGGTATCAATAATGACCGTATCAACGCCGTCTGCTTTAGCTTTTTCAAGGCCTTGGCGGGCTATTTCCACCGGGTCGGCATCTGCCCCCAGTTCAAATACTGGAACGTCAATCTGGGCCCCGAGGGTTTTGAGCTGATCGATGGCGGCTGGGCGATAGACGTCCGTAGCAACCATCAAGGCATTGCGATCTTGTTTGCGTAGATATAATGCGAGCTTGGCAGTGGCGGTGGTTTTACCTGTTCCTTGTAAACCCGCCATTAAAATCACGGTGGGAGGATCCTGTACATGAGCAAGGGGGGCATTACTCTCCCCCATCATCACAACCAGTTCGTCGTAAACAAACTTGACAAATTGTTGGCTAGGGTCGACGCCCCTAATAACTTCGGTCCCAACCGCTTTCTGTTCCAGGCGTTCGATGAAATTTTTGACAACCTGCAGATTAACGTCTGCCGCAAGTAGCGCTCGTCGGATTTCCCGAAGGGGTTCTTGAATATTGCTTTCCGTCAGTTTCGCTTGACCACGAAGATTCTTCCAGGCGGCTTCTAAGCGTTCGGCAAGGGCGTCAAACATAGTTTAGTCAAAGGATTTCAAGGTCTTTCTACGATAACAGGCGAAGAGAATTTGACTTTAAGTCGTCTTCGCTTCTTTGCTGTGTCGGACCGTCACCACTGTGTGTACATTGCCCCGGGGAGTAAAGTCCCCCTTAATTTCAATTTCTAAGGGATCACTGGCCCCCACAAAATCATCCAGAATTTGATTAACGGACTCCTCGTGAGAAATATAGCGATCGCGAAAACTGTTGATATAAAGCTTGAGAGCTTTGAGCTCCACTACTTTTTCATTGGGTACATATGTAATGTGAATCGTGGCAAAGTCTGGGTAGCCAGAGAACGGGCATTTACAGGTGAACTCTGGCAACGTGACATCGATTTCGAAACGACGACCCGGTCGCGGATTCGGGAAACAAATTAATTCTCCCTCCGCGATCGCACGTTCACCATAGGGGGTTGAGGACATGGATTCTGGAGCAGCCACCATTTTTAGTCTAGAAATTATGAGAGTTTAGAAGCAATATTTATTGTAAGGATTACGGAACATTAGGCTGAATTTGATCTTTCTATCACTCGGGAGTTAATAGATTTAGGATGCAAAAATCTAGGATTAAGAGGCGAGTACCCCGAAACCAATAATGCTTCATGATTCGCAAGGGTCAACAGTCCAGCTTTTTCAGGTTGTATTTCGAACTGCGAGTTAGTTTGGATCGACTGTTACCTCCTCGAGGCGAGTCTCTGTCATAAGGGTTACGCCAGTCAATAAATGCTGAGCATTAAATTGTCGAATTAATCGTTGACGTTTATTGGGCTCAATCAGCCAACCTACTTCTAAAATAAATGCCTTATTTTCTTGGATATGCATTGGCAAGTTAGCCGTAATTCCGCCAGGCAACAAGAAAACTTGCATAGGAACTTCACCCTCGTTAAACAACAAACGATCGCCTGTCAGTTGCGCAGATGAAGAGAGGATTCGATCTCCCAATTGGAGGGTTTGTTGAATCTGCCCCGGCCCTACTTTTTCTATAGTGAGTTCATTGGTGAAAGGCTTGGATTCTTGGTAATCGGGAAATACCGTCACCCCTTGCCCTCGCCAAGTTCCTAAAAGCTCGGACAGCACCAATACTTCAGGGCTAAATGAAGCTGTTGTTCCGACTCGAACTTCGCGAATTAAGGTCATGCGTTGCAGTTCCCGATCAAAATAAATTGGAACTAGTCTGACTCTGCGATCGCAATCAATCAAACTCAGCTCAGCGCCAAATGTGTTGACAGGCGCGACAGAAGTACTGCCCTGAGAAAAAGCTCCGCTCGCGGCAAAGACTAAATCGGATGGCAACGGTGGAAACACCAACTGCTGTTCATCGACACCCTGACCTGGGGGAAATCGGCGCAATACCAAGCGGATTTGGTGATCAGAATTATCAGACTGAAGGGTCAATACAGACGGAATAGCCTCTTCAAGAGAGCCGTCCTGAGCTAACCGAGTAAACGACCCTTGCCATTCTCCCTTGTTTTTAAGGAAATAGTTCCATTGCTCTTGCTTACCCATAGTCGTAGCTCCTCCTCACTGACTTTCTCAAAGAGAGTAACAACTTCGTCGAAACGAGTCTGCCCTTGTCTGCTCGCAAAAATAGAAAACACTTGGTAAATACAATTCAAGTCCAGGGAACATCCCAATATTTTGAACGGCAAGGCCAGGGTCAGCCACTCGGCTTAAAAATTCGTGAATTTAAAGCAAAGCTTGAAAAGAACTTGCAAGGTGTATTTCCTGAAACTTAAT
>JBCDHF010000484.1:0-3467 GCA_038750375.1 Cyanobacteria bacterium P01_H01_bin.15 | reverse complement strand
CGTCTATTGACTGCTCAGCTTTTGAGCTAGTTCTACTGTCGCTCCCTGATTGATTCCGCTTATTTCATTGACTTGTGGAATGATTTCATCCGAGTTTGACTCTCTATGCACATGATGGATCTTTAAAGAATTCTTAAATGATTATTCATGTTTTGCTAGTTAACACTGAGATACAGCTAGGCTACGGAAAGCTGTTGGGACAATATTTCTAAGAACATTACGATTACGTCAGAAGTTTCGATTTCAACTGCACTTTCATTGAGCAAGGATGGCCATGACAGATAACACCTCTTCTCGTTCTGCGTCAGCGCTGAAAAATCTATCCCAATCAATTATGGGCACTGGAGATGTCGTTGAGGGCCTTCCCCCCGATTTACCCTTAACCGCCCTCACCATAGATGGCGACCTGCCCGCTGATTTACACGGACATGTTTTTGTCATTTCACCGGTGGGTAACCCCCATAGTCCATATGGTCAGGGTGAGCCGTTGTTTAATGGCTATGGCCGAGTTTATCGGTTTGACTTCAATAAACAAGCTGATCAGACAGCAGCCGGGGAGAGTTATTTTCAAGCCAAACTCATGAAACCCCCTTCTCTTTGGGTCGATCGTTTATTGCATGACCGACGGGATCGCTTCGGTCCCATGGAAAAGTTTACGGTTCTGTTTCAAAACTTTGGCTTGGGTCGAGTGTCGCCGGTCATTGGGTCTGCGGATCAGCTTAATACCGCATTTTTACCCTTCAAATTTCCCTCAGATCCTCATGATCGACTGTTGGTGACTTGGGATATTGGGCGGCCTTTTGAGCTCGACACCAAAAATCTAGACCTCTTAACGCCCATTGGTAAACTCGACGATTGGCAATTGACGACCTTTGATTACAACAAACCCTTTGTTAATGTTTTTGCCTCCGCCCATCCTGTTTTTGATGGGATTACTCAGGAGGATATCTATCTAGTGACCCATACCGATCAGGTCTTGGCAAGCCTGGGTAAATTTTTAGGCAATGGCATTAAGCCCGATCAAGTTTTTGCAAATGGTCGCAACCGCTTGCGTCAAAGCCTCGACGATTTTGCTGAGTTTCTCGATGAACAGGGCGATAACATTCCGGATCTGCCCGGTCCTATGGATGATTTACTCCGCCGTCTATTGTCTCAGCCTAAGGAGCGGCTGTTAGAGAAAGCTCATCAAGAGGCTGAAGACCGACCATTTTGGCATTTTTTCTTGACTGACGATGAAGACGAGAAAGATCTCGATGATATGGAACTAGGGGCTGATAATAACCCCGAAAAACGTTCTCTATTGGCTCAATTAAAGGCTAAGTTGAGTGCCATTCCCTTTATTGATGATCTAGACGATGATGATGATGACGAACAGTTCCCCGAACACCTTGACCCGCCCAGTGAGTTTTCGACTCATGTCATTCGCTGGCGGGGCGATCACGACATCAAAAAATGGAAAGTCATAATTTCCGAGCAAGGAGAGCGTAAACCGTTAGTTGTGACCCAAACGACACATCAAGTCGGCTTGACTGCTGATTATGTAGTTTTGATGGATACAGCGTTTAAAATGAATCCGATCGCCATGTTCAATGAGCTTCTGATCAAAAAGACTAGCGCGGTCGAGCGATTCTTGCGTAAGGCATTCGATAAGATGCAAATGCCCCGCACTGAAATATTTGTGATTCCCCGTTCGGCTCTGACCGAAGATGCCACTGAAGCCGATGCGGTCAAAGTGGTTATTCCTCGAGAAGCCGCCCACTTTATTGTGGATTACGATAATCCAGGGCAAAAGATTACTCTACATCTCGCTCACAATTGTGCTACTGACCCGGCTGAATGGGTGCGAGCTTATGATCGACCCATATTAGATATCAATCATGATCCGTTTGTCGGCATGTTAACGGCTAGTACAGATATTAATTACGTGGCGCGTTATGAAATTGACGCTAATTCCGGTGAAATAATCGATGAGGTCATGATCGGTAACGAGCGTACTTGGGGTATGGCTTTGTATACGGTGCCTGGTTCTTACACGGGCTTGGATAATTGTGTGTTTCCCCAAACTTATAAGGATATTTTTTGGGTGTCTTGGGGTGTGACGGAACTGCACATGGATTTTGTTTTGGATTTATACAAAGACTATCCTCACCGACGCTATTCCATTGATGAAGTCTTGCAAATTTCTCAAGAAGATCGTCCAGAAACTCGATCTTGCTTATTCCATCTGCAGGCTGGATCAGGTGAGGATTTTCGGATTAAAACCTTTTATGAGTTTCCGGCTAAACACGCGGTGAGTTCGCCTCAGTTTATTCCTCGTCAACCGTCTCGTCCTGATACGAATCCCCAAACCGATGGCTATCTGTTCTGTACGGTGATTTATGATCGACCGGAAAAAGGGCAGAGCACTGGTCATGAAATTTGGCTGTTTGACGCGGCGGATCTGCCCGCAGGGCCAATCGCCAAACTGTGCGCTCCAGAATTAGAGTTTGGCTTTACCTTGCATTCTGCCTGGCTTTCTCAGGTCTATGCGCGCGATCGTCACTCTCTATCTCATCGCATTCCCGTTCGAGACGATTATGAGCGGCGTGTGGAGGCTACCTGCAAAAAACAAAACGAAAAATACGCTCCTGAGATTCGAGCTGTTTTTGATGAGATGTATAGACTATTCGATGAGAATTGAGTGATCGTCTCGGAGTGAGTTGGCGTGCAATGCTCACAACCTTTCTAAGAGGGCGGCTTCGTGCCAGAACGCTTTAGGATTAAGCGATTTACAATCAAAAATCTCTTAAGCAATCTGGCGGGGACCATCTTAAAAGAGTCGATAGTCGAGGGAAAAATACAGCCCTTGCTCTTGCAGTGTGCGATTTTGCTCTTCAAGCTCGATTAAAGGGATTCCCCAGTCAAATCTCGCCCGGAGCCGGTCAACCATTTGCCACTGCAAGCCAAGACCAACACCAACTAAGCCATTAGGGTCGGGGTTAGGAAAGCCAGAGCTACTCCAGCCGAGTCCACCGTCGATAAAGGGAATGATTTGCAAGGTGTTACTCAAATCGGCAGACTTCCAGACGGGTAAGCGAATTTCCACAGAACCGAGAAACCCGTTATCGGTGAGCCGTGCGTCTTGGCGATAGCCTCGTACGCTCTGGAAACCCCCTAGGCTGAATTGTTCTAAGGGCGGAAGTGCGCGGCTACTGAGTTGTAGGTCGGATCGTGCAACCAAGAGCATAGCTGGGGCCAACTGTCGAACGTATTGACCTTGACTGCGCCACGCTAAGAAACGACTATCTGGTGGATCGCTATTTACTGTTGCGCCCAAGATGCCGGTGCCCAGATTGAACTCGGAGCGAACCGTGAAGACATCGAATCGGCTGCGTTGGGTCCATTCTTGGAAAAATCGAAACACAGAGACATCTGTTTGTCCGTTGTCGTTGGCGCCCGGGGACAGGGGAACATTAAACCCAAAAATT
>JBCDHF010000483.1:0-3473 GCA_038750375.1 Cyanobacteria bacterium P01_H01_bin.15 | reverse complement strand
TCAGAAGGTGTTTGAGATTTTGTGGTTTGGATCAGCATAAAAAAGGCGACACCGAAGTGTCGCCAGGCCAACCGTTCAAAATTAGGCTTTAGAATTGTGGCAAGATTTAGCGAGCTTCTGTTCCCTGATTGGGGTCACCAGCAACGTCAGTGTTCTTGTTGCCAGGGGCTTCGGGTGCAGCGCCATCGTTCACATCGCTAGTTCGAGCATCAGTGCCAGTACGGCGCTGTTCAGGGTCGATGGGCGTGTCTTGACCACCGGTAAATGTGCTGTCTGAATTCTTCTTAGTCATAAGATCCCTCCTAAAGGCGTTCGTCAAACTCAAAGGTCATTTTTAACCAGTGATGAAAGCGTAACTTTTCTGACTTACAGCGGCACCTAGCTTAGGGTTGATATCTCTAGATATAGTCAACGAGAGCCCGTTTCAAGTAGGGATACACAAACAAATAATGCTGTAGGGTGCTGTCAGACGCAGCCGTAACGCACGACTCTACAAGGCTTTAATGTCAATATCGGAAACTGAATTTTGGGGCGAGAAGAGCGATTGAAATCAGGCCACAGTTCGAGTCAGACAATCATTTTATACGCTCAAAATCACGCAGCCGCTTAAAGGAGCTGGTCTCTTATATCGATGAAGATTCAGGATAGCTACTGATCATATAAGCCCCCCTGGCCTCTCAAAAAGTCCATCAAAAAGTTTGGCCCTAATATCATCAACTAGCTCGCAGTAGAATCTTCCTGTTGATTGATCAACTGAGAATTACACTTATTACTTCAGGACGATGTCAGTACCCTGCACATCCTGGCAATATTATTTCAAGTTACGAATAGAGGAACTCTTTCATGAGTAATTCCAAGATTAAAAAAGATAGCTTTGATCCTAATTTAATTCCAGCTGAGACGGCAGCTCGCATCGAGCGCGAGCAAGAGAGTTACAAGCAGGTCAAAGAAGAGCCCCAAGGTGACATCAACACGACCGGTGGGTTCACAGTTGATCAAGAAGGGCTCGCCAATAACTACGCGATCGAGCCCGAGATGTATGTGAATGAGCCCGGTGATCTGAGACATGAGCAAGCGGCCAATGTCGAGCGCCGGATAGCCGAACGCGAAGTAGTCAACCAGACTGACGAAGATGGCAACCTGACGATGGAATCTGATCAGCGCGGCAAAGGCGTTGGTATTATTTAGAAAGTCCCAGAACTCTGTGAGCAGTGATCATTAGCCAGTGAGCTTTGATCACAAATAGTCTCCCCGAACCAAGAAAAGCATGAAGCACAAATTAGTGGTTCATGCTTTTTTGTCGGCCTCCAAAAATCAGTAGTTTTCTGATTGTCAGAACTCAGAAAGGAAAGGCCTATTCGCAACTCCTCCCGTTTAAGATTCTGGCAAAATTAGCGGCAAAATCACCGTAAAGGTAGACCCTTGATCGACTTCAGAAACTAGTTCGATTTGCCCTGCCATCAGATTGACAATACTGCGAACAATGGCTAAGCCTAAGCCGGTGCCCGCGATCGCTCGGGTTTGTGAGCTAGAGCGGGCGTATGGATCAAAAATCTGCGATCGGGCGTCTTCTTCAATGCCAATCCCAGTATCCGTCACCTCGATTTCCCAAAATGCGGCATCCCTCTGGCGACAAACGACTCGGATACTCCCCTCTTCGGTATAACGAATCGCATTACCCACTAAGTTAGTGACCAACTGCTGCACGCGCAGGCGATCGGTCATCGCCAAAGGCGGCGCCTGGGCAACATCGATCGAGAGTTCCAGGTTTTTTTCAGTCGCCAAGGGGTCTAAACCATCTTCAATAATTTCCTGAATTAAGCTCCCGACTAACGTTGGGGTAGGATTAAGCGTGATTTGGCCTTGGTTATAGCGGGATATTTCCAGCGTGTCGTTAATAATTTGCAAGAGCTTGCGTCCATTTCTCAAGACTCGCTCAATCTGATCGAGATTTGTCGTTGTATCTCTTTCATTAAGCTTTTTGCGCTGTTTTTGAAGCAATACGCTGGAGTGGCCAATGATCGAGTTGAGTGGTGTTTTAAGTTCATGGGCCATGTAGGATAAATTGTCTTTATGAACTTGAATGAGGCGAGTCAGCTCTTGGTTGGTCAAAGTCAGCTGCCCCTGCATCTGCCTTAACTCAATCAAACGAGATTCGATATAGCTCTCCATACTGGCGGTAATCACTTCATCGAAAACCTGATCAATTAGCCGGACAGATTCTAAGACTTCTTTGGCAGAGCCCGACAGTAAGTCAGGTTCAAGAACGAGTAAAACGACTTGACGAAGGATGCGGTACTCCCTCACGATCTCAGCCGTGTCGTAGCCTTGCTCAGCTCGAACAGTGCCGTGATGTAGGCTTTTATTTTCTAATTCTTCTTCATCACTGGGCAACCTAGGTGAAAGGAGCCCCGCCAACGCCTCAAGCACCTTCGGTAGACTATTTCTGACGGACTCATAAGCCAGCTTTTTAGCACTTTCAATTTCTGAGTCTTGATAGACCGCTTCGATCCATCTTCGAGTGATAATTTCGACGTTATCTTCTAAAGCTCGACCGAGGTCGTTCATATTGCTGTGCCACTTTGAGCGAGGAATATTGCCGCTTAATTAACA
Organism: Cyanobacteria bacterium P01_H01_bin.15; assembly: GCA_038750375.1. Taxonomy (GTDB): domain Bacteria; phylum Cyanobacteriota; class Cyanobacteriia; order Cyanobacteriales; family JAAUTE01; genus JAAUTE01. The sequence continues at coordinate 860 of JBCDHF010000483.1, read as the reverse complement.
GGCCAAAATCCTAATGGAGATGAAGGCCGAGCAATGATACTTTCGATGGGCGATGCTAACGCCATAAGCGTAGCCCGGCCCTCGGGCGATCGCGCCTGGGCAATGGTTAGAGGCTTTGCTCACTGTAGGGCAGAATGAGGACTTTAAGCATTTTGTCAGTAAATTTAGGGGCTCAGCCGATCACGGCGAAAACTGCCATAATGCGTTCGAACCAGGTCAGACGGTGAAAACCACCGGAAAGCAATGCCCTACCCTAGGGCAAATGTTTGCCAGCCGCATCTATCCTACGGGGTATCATTATCAACATTTGCCCGCCGGGGATGAAAGTGAGGGGATAGCGACGGCGACTCGATCTGTGCGAACAAGTCGGTCGATTAGCCTAAGCGTAAACTAATGTACACAACTAAGAAAGTGATGTCTGCATAACTAGCTCAGAGTGCCTCATCTCAACTTTCTAGGCTGAATAAAACACCGCTATCGGTTATTTTTGATTTTTTCGCCCACAGCGCACAGAGCCGACTACTTGTCAAAGCAATCGGCTCTTTGGTAATTCAATCTCTTCAAACTAGCTTTAGTTAAAAGCTGCTGCTGCCAGAGTAAGGGCTCTTTGGGGACGACCGCTCTACAATTCAGACTGAGCCGAGTCGGCATTCAGTTCCCAGCGCTGTTCATCCCGCTGATCTAGCTTTTCTTTGGTGGCGATCGCTTCTTCCTCGGCCAGCTCGATACCTGCTTGCTGACCTAAGGGATGAGGATTTAATAATTTCCAGAATTAGGCAGGTTAGGGCTGTGCTACATAGTTCCATTGTGGCAAGACCTCGTCGAAGAGAATCGGCATTTGCTGCTTGAATTCATCGGTG
>JBCDHF010000482.1:0-3490 GCA_038750375.1 Cyanobacteria bacterium P01_H01_bin.15 | reverse complement strand
ATTCATCGTTGTTTTCCAAGACGGAACTCATAATTTCAACAATCTGTCAGCTCAAAAGATAGAGATTAGCATTCTTAGACAGAGTTTATCGTGTGCGAGATTGACTGTAGATATAGGTTAATCAGTGAGTTACTGAGAATGTATGTTATCCAAGCATTCTGACGCCGGCAACAGATGTATCAAGAAGTCATTGGTGCAAATATTAATGATTTCTTCTCTTTGCTTTGTGTCAGAATTTATTCTATTTTGATTCAACTTAAGATTAAATAAGTCGAAATAAGAAGGGATAGCGATAAGGGTTATCGGGATTACTTAAGGTCTTGATAATGCCAATGATAGGCATCACAACACTGACAATTCCCAAGACAACTAACAACGGAATACCAATCAGTAACCAAGCTAAAATTCCAAATATGATGCCGTAAACCCAAATATTGAAGTGAAAGTTGAGAGATTCTTTAGCGTTAGCTTTGACGACAGGGTCGTCTGAAATGACGAGTATGGCAATTGGAATAACGACAGAAACAACAGTAGAGCTGAAAAAGATCGCGCCGTGGCAGAGGGCGGAGAGAAGTTTGCGCTTATCGGGGTCGTACATGATGGTTAAGCCGTTACTTAAATGCCAAGAACAGTCTGTGTTTATATTCTACTGAGCTGGCTAATATTGTCGGACTCAGTCGGGGTACGGCTATCCGATGGCAACACAGTCGCAGAGACCGTTACTTCAAACTCTTCTTCAAACACGTCTTTCCGGAAATTAAGATTCCATACTTCTAATTCACAAGCATCTCCTGGAAACTTGGGGCTCAACCCCAAAGAAAGTCTGCGATCGCGTTCATCAAATTTAACATCGAGGGTCGCGATAGCACCGACTTGGCGACGATCTAGGGCGACCGCGATGCGCAGGATGGCACTAAGCTGAGACACCTGATCGCGGTGAAGTTTCGAGAGGGCATTAAAGGCTTCGTGTTTCTTTTTCGGCTTACTTTTGCGATGGTAGCGAGCAATTTGAGCCATCACCTCGACCTCGCTTTCGGTAAAGCCATACAGCTCAGCATGACGGATGAGATAGTACGAATGTTTGTGATGGGAAGAATGGGAAACAAAAATACCTACATTATGCAAAAACGCCCCACACCAAAGTAATTCCCGCTCGTTTTCGCCCCAGTGATGGAGCTGCCCATGGGTCTGATCAAATAGCAAAACAGCAAAGTCGGCGACCTTGCGGCTGTAGTCCAAATTAACGCGATACTTGCGGGCTATTTTGAGCGTACTGCGCTCTCGGACCCGATCTTGATATTGCAGACGATCTTCAATGATGCGATGGGACAGCATCCAATCAACAATCATGCCTTCCCGCAGAGCTCGCTCGCATATAACTACTTCCGGAAGCTGCAAGATTTTCATCACTTCTTGCAGAATGACCGCGCCAGCCAAAATAATCTCAGCTCGTTTATCGATGAGCCCTGCAATTTCTAGACGCTCAGCATAATTACGTTTAGCCAGCCGCTTCACCAAATCCTGCAAATAATCCAAGGGCAAGGGAAATCCATTCAGGGGACTTGGCACAGAGCCTTGGGTTTCCAGAGCGTAAACCGTGGCGAGGGTTTCAATGGTGCCAGAGGTGCCGATGAGTTGGGGAATTTCACCCGGCTGCAGGTGATCTCGAATGTCTTCTAAGGGCCGCTTTAACTGGTCGCGGATGTAGCCAATTAAGTTATTGAATTCGGAGGAGCTGATTGGGTCTGTGGTAATTAGTGATCGCGTCAGGCGCACTGCCCCAACCTTTGTACTGCTCAAATAGCGAATTTTTTCACGTTCAGCCAGGATTAACTCCGTCGAACCGCCGCCGATATCAATTACTAGATGGGGAGAAACCGCCAAATCCATCCCGGAGAGCACGCCCAGATAAATTCGTCGAGCCTCCTCCTGCCCGGAAATTAAATCGATGCTGAGATTGAGTTCGTCTTTAACCTGCTGCAAAAACGCTTGGCCATTTGGCGCTTCTCGGGTGGCGCTGGTTGCGGCAGCAAGAATTGATTCAACTTGGAAACTTAGGGCTAAATCTTGACATCGGCGGAGTGCCGGGATCGCTCTGCTGATAGCTTCTGGCGAGAGTTCTTGTGGTTTGAGCCCGGTCTCACCCAAGCGGACAGTATCTTTCTCGCGGGCAATTATCCGAAAAGTTTTAAGCAGCGGATCGATGGCAACCACCACCATGTGAATCGAATTGGTCCCAACATCGATCGCTGCAATTCTCGTCTCCGGGGTGGACGCAAAGAGCGTATTAGACATAATCAAACTGCTCAGCCAAGGGTTGTTAGGTCATAGGCGAAAAACTGCTTGATTATACTGGGTTGCGTCAACAAATTTTGATGCTTGTATTGGTTGTTTACACCGCATTTACTGCCTTCGCCAGTTCGCTTAGTTGATCTGCATAATTCACAAGCGCTTTGGCACGCAAACACTCCCTTACAAAGGTGGCAATTGCTGTATGAGTATGAGCATTGCCATCTCAACTCGGTACCAAGATTCTGTGCATATCTCCACTCGTCACCGAGACTATGAACCGACCTCTATAGGGCTGAATCCCAATTCATGGTTTCAGGCACCATCAGCGGCATTCTCCTTGAGATCGTCTCGATGTGAGTCAAAGGTGGAGTGCGGCCGTGAACGTTGGTCCGACTGCTCGGACTTGCCGAACCGTCCGATCTCCCCCTCCAAGTCATTAAGACATTGGGTCAAAGACAATAGAATGCGTTCTTTTTCTCCAGCAGCCAGTCGTGTCTGAGCCATAGGTCGCGTCAATCCCAAAATAGCAACGGTTATCTGTACGTATGTGACGTTGCAATCTATGCAAGAGCTCCTAATTTGAGGGAACCGAGCGCAATCTAGTCAGTTTGAGTGTGAAGTGACCGCTTCCCGTTTCGCCGAAAGAGCGAACGCGAATAATATAATCGCTTGTTTCCGTGATCCGGGCAAAGAGCAAAGAATTGGTTGAACCGTCCGGACCGTCATCATTTTCAGCCACAGTCGAACCGTCCTCCGCAATGAGGATCACCATGGCGTCAAACTCTTCTGAGAACACATCAATCGCCACTTGATCCTCGGCTTCCAGTCGTACCCGATAATCTCGGGCAAAGCCGCCTTGCCCAGTGGGAATATCCTTGTCAGTCAGCTTTTCTGTGATTTTTTGATTGGGGGTCAGCGCAGAGGGATTGTAAATGTCGCTCGACTGCGCCACCACTGTGCCAGCGGTAATCATGCCAACGCTAAGCAAACTTCCCAGCCAGCAGACGACCCTTCGTTGATTGGTCAATATTCGATTTGCGATCGCATAAATTAGATTTCGCCTGGGGCTACGCGGCAAACCGCTATTCATAAAATTCACCTGAAAATCTAACCAAAAATCCGCTTGAGAGCCGCTAATTTGAGCAAATGCCTATTTAGTCTAATCGCCGTCTCAGTATTTAAGGTGAAAGTGATGTTT
>JBCDHF010000481.1:0-3511 GCA_038750375.1 Cyanobacteria bacterium P01_H01_bin.15 | reverse complement strand
GGGGCTATGACTTTATGGGCGACTCCAACATTATTGAGGTCTACATTCGCTATTTGCGCCTCAAAACTGAAGCCGAAGGCGAAAAACGCCTGATTCAGACGGTACGCGGCGTCGGCTACGTTTTACGGGAATAAAGTGAGTCTTCGAAAATAAAATAGTAAATTTGTACTGCTAGACTAAGAGGGTCCTGAGTTGAGGTCTCTCCATGAATCAACCGACCCTAGTGCCTACTGTAGACTTGGACGCGCAACCGAATACTCCAAGCCTCGCCATTGCGAAAGCCATGAGTAAAGGGGTTTTACGAACCCTGACGGAAGTGGAACGCCTGCACTATAATCTGGCGCTATGCCGGAGCTTAGGGCTGAATCTCTTGACTCGTCTGTTTGACTATTTGGTTGATGAGCGGAGCGGTCGAGTGAGTTTGTATTTAAACTTGGCCGGGGTGACGCAACTGCGGGAACTACGGGGCATTAGTACGCGCGTTGTAAGCCGACATACCGATGAAGAGAGTCTCCACTACGTGACTTGTTTGGCGGAAGATTTGGTAGGACGCAAAGAAGAAGCAACGGCGATTGTTTCTCTATGAGATCGCAGCGGCCGGAAATTGCAGGGGCAAGCCAAAGCCAATGTGATGATGCGGGCGGAGACCAAAAGTAAGCGGCGGGCGACGCTCTCTTTATGTGGGCTGGGCGGAATGGAAGCTTGGGCGGGTCAGTCCCTGACGCTCAACGATGTGCCGCTGGACCTGTTACCGGCTTAAGACACCGGCCCGATTCTGCAGTCCGACAATCAACCGATAAGATGTTTGAGGAATAATCGGGTTGAATAAAGTTGATGGTTAAGCGGATTGGCGTAATTGGTGGCGGACAACTGGCTCAGATGTTGGTCCAAGCGGCAGCAGAGATGCCGGAGGTCGAGTTGATTGTTCAAGCGGCCAATGCCAACGAATCTGCAGCGATGGTGACAGATAATCTGATTTTCGGTGATATCAATAACCTTGAGGTGACCAAGCAACTCGTCCAACAATCTGATGTTGTTACATTTGAAAACGAGTTTGTCGATCTTGATGCGTTGCAGAGTTTAGCCGATGCCAGAGCCTGTTTTTATCCCCGTTTAGATTCCTTGCGTCCGCTTTTAGATAAATACGATCAACGGCAGTATTTTGCGAACCTTGGATTACCCGTACCACAGTTTGCGATCGCCAAAAATGAATCGTCGACCTATGGGTTTCCCGTTGTGTTGAAAGCCCGACGCCATGGTTACGATGGGCAAGGTACGCACATTGTCAAAACGGAAGAAGCCTTAGCGGATTTAATTAGGAGTGCGCCGCCAGAAACCTTTTTAATTGAAGAATATATTCCCTTTGAGCGGGAATTAGCCGTGATGGCAGCCCGGAGCGTGAGTGGTGAAGTTGCCATTTTTCCCGTTGTCGAAACGGTGCAGGTTGATGAAGTTTGTCGTCACGTGTTTGCTCCTGCCGAAATTCGTTCCGTCGTTGCCGAGACTGTTTCTGAGACTGCCACCACTTTGCTCAACGCGCTGGATATGGTCGGCATTATTGGGATTGAGTTTTTTCTAACCTCTGACGGGCAGGTCTTAATTAATGAAATTGCCCCACGCACTCACAACTCAGGACACTATACAATCGACGCCTGCAATGTTTCTCAGTTTGAGATGCATCTACGTGCGATCTCAGATTTGCCGCTGCCGACTCCCGTGCTTAAAAGTCAAGGTGCGGTTATGGTTAATTTGCTGGGTTACGAGTCTGCGATCGCAGATTATCAAGCTCAGCGAGATCAGTTAGCCAAGCTGGGTGCGCAGGTTACTTGGTATGGGAAGGCAGAGGCTCGTCCCGGTCGGAAGTTAGGTCATGCGACGACGTTAATGAATACAGCGAGTCGTTCGGTCTGTGTGAATTCGGCTCAAATCATTGAAAACCATTGGTATAAGAAGTCCGCACGGTACATCAAGTTCTCGAAAGAAATCAATTAGTCGTTATAGACAGGAGATCGTAAAGATAGTGCAATAATTTTCATTTGATAAATTTCCCCGTTAGGTAATTTCTTGAACCCATTATTGGCAAGGGAGAAAACTTCATGGAAATTTCAAGAATTGTTCTATGGTTTCCATCGTTAAGGAATCTGTTATGCTGCCAATAAAGCATTACATTCTGTATGAAATTCTAGATGTGAATAAAGATGCCAAAAATAAAATTAAATTGGTTTATTCAACAAGAGATTGAGCGCATTGTTCAATCTGGCCCGATGTCAGCAGAGGTGCTAGCTGGTTTTGCCGAGTTTGTGATTGAGAATCGCATAAAGAAACGCTTCACCCTACAAGAGCTTAAGGATGCGATCTATCAATATTTTGAAGTTAATAATACTACCCAGCTTAGAAAATCTGACCGGTTTAAGCTGGCAATTATAGATCATGGCAAATTTAATCTGAGTCTTAAGAAAACTTGGGAATCCCTGTATCGAGAATTTGTGGGGATTCTGCCTCATGAAATAGATGAGACCGGTCCCGAATGCATAAACGGCATCAATGTTTTTAAGTATTTTCGTCCCTGGGAAGTGTTCGAGTTAAACCGCGAAGCCGCTACGCTGGATGATGTGAAGTCTGCATATCACAGGTTGGCAAAGAGGTATCATCCCGACAATGCTACAACTGGCAATGAAAAAATGTTTGAACGCATCAATGTGATGTATCGATCTCTTTCGGGAATTTAGTTGAGCTATGGCAACTACGAAGAATAAATTTGTCATTAAGGAGGACGAACTCGCTAAATGGTTCTCGGTGCCTCTAGGAAGGCTTTATGAAGTCGTCGAGTTCTTTGATTCCGATCCCGATGATGATTGGGACTTAGAAGAGAGTTCTGATTTTATTTTTATTAACAGAACTTTAAAATCTCGAATTTATGCGGCGTCGGGCGCATTAAAAATTGCTGCTTATTTGGATGCTTATGAGCAAAGGGGCATTTTTCACAAAATCAAGGAGTTTATTACTCGCCATGAACAGCGGCTACGACGCTCTCTTGCAAGAAAATCAATTTCTGAAGAGTTATTGCTCGGTGACGAAGAAACTCAAGATAGCCGATTTAAATATCGCAACGACAGAATTGTTATATATAAACAGTCTTTGCGCAGAATCCTCGGGACAAATGGCGCTTCGATGAATCGGGCTTTTAGAGCAATTCAGCGATCAGTAATTCCCCTGGAAGTTGATAAAGACTATTACATTATCGATGAGCAATATTGGTATACAGGGAAAGCTTCAGAGGCGTTTGCTAAACATTTGGGAGCCACCCTAACCAATAAATCGAGGCAGGCAATGTGTAGAGATGTCGCTTATGCTTTAGTTCCAGCAATCGAAAATATTCAAAGAAATCTCCGCTCAGCAGATGAGCAACGCCAGAAGAAAATTGAGACGGCTAAAAGACAAGCCAAAAGGAGAGATAATAATCGGTGTCAAATCACCAAAACAAAGCGTTGTGGATATGATAAGTTTAATT
>JBCDHF010000480.1:0-3511 GCA_038750375.1 Cyanobacteria bacterium P01_H01_bin.15 | reverse complement strand
GGGCAATGATGATGCTAGACATGATTGTCCCTACTAACAATTCTGGTAGCGTAAAACCTCCAGCCGAATTATTGTTTTTGGGTTGCAGTATCTTCATGGATGTGAGTTGATTGCAAATTGCATTTGATATTTATTCGGAAATGAAATTAAAAAGAGAATGCCTGAAGAGTAATATAGTCAGATTATTGATCCTAGTCTCGTAATCATCCTCTGCTCTCTACCTGGGATTACTGACATCCAGTTATGCTCGTCAAGGTATCGACTCTGGCACACAGTGCTTGATAATTCGTCGCTGCGGTCGCTATTTCAGTGGTTAACTCATAGAGTGGAGGCTCTCCCCCAGAACTATTGACTGTGCCAAAAGTTCTCTGCGCTGCTTTGCCACTAAAAGATGCCAGAAATACTTGATTGCCGGTAAACGCATTTGCTCGATAAACTCTGACTCCAACTGAATAGCCGTCCGCTACCGTAGCACCCGTTGCTGTGTTTGCAGCGAAAGCTTGAACCAGCATATCTTTAGAACTGGTATTAGAACAGATTCCGTCGATGTCTCCGTCAACGCAATATAAAGCAGAATTGGCGACAGTAGGCGAAAGGCAGTAGCTATTGGCTTGGCAATTAAGGACATTGCCGCTGGGACCAGCCACTGTATTGAGCTTAGCCGTCGTTAAAGAGGGCGGCACGATTGTTTCTGCCCGCAAATTCTCAATATACGTTCGAGCGGCGTTGACAGCTAATTCGACACGTTGGGACTGTACACGAGACGCGACAGAAATCGTAATTAAAGGGAGTAAACCGATTAAACCAAGGCTCAAGACAAGCATAGACACAACGGCCTCAACTATTATGGAACCCTGTTCAGTTTTTGGTGACTTTCGAAGCGAAAAAATTAGCTTTAGAAATTGATATCTCATAATTATCCTCCGGTATAACTACTACAAAAGCTTTGTGGTCTTTCATAGTTAGTAGGAATCCTAAATTGCCCAGCTCCTTGCTCCTCCCTGGCACAAAGGAGGGTTTCTACCCACGGATCTTCTTGCTCCATCTCTCTGACAAATTCACCAGGTGGCTCAATGGGATCAATCACAAATTGACGAGCAAAGAGATCGGGGTCTTGGGCTAATAAACCTACATCAAATCCCCAATTCCGCTCTGGTGGATCTTTTTGAGGGGCCCGTGATGCTGCTTCTTTTGTGGCATAAATTTGGACCTCATTAAATGGACCACCTTTTTGCGCATTTGTGTTAGTACGGTTGACTACCGTCGTTTGTCCTAAAAAGTACTCAGAGCGCTTGAGCTGAATAAATGAGCCCGCAATATTAACGTCAATAATATTGTTTTTCCATTGCCAATTTTCCAGAAACTTAGGTAAGTTCGGTAGCCCTCCATTGAAGGCCCCATCACTTCTGGTTCCATCCGCATAGGTGAAAACAGGCTTGGAAGGACCATCACCGATAGCCATGACTAAATTAAAGGTTGTGTCATCTGGGGGGAGTGGGTGCCAGCGAGTTTTCGCTACCCGGTTCTTGTCACCAAGTTTATTTGGGGATGTAAGCGTGTTTCGAGGAGAAAGATTGGGGTATTGGATATTCAAGATCGGTATCAGCGGCGGCTGAGCATCAACAGGAATGGCATTGACTAGTGTCCCGGCTGAAAAATTTGCGTTTGAGGGAGTTACATTGGAGCCGAGTAGACGTCCGCCGGGTTCCAGGAGCAAAGATTGCCATTTTGGGGTTCCTGTCCCTCTGACTAAGAATGTTCCGACCATGCGATGAGGGTTACTAGAATTGACCTCATTCCATGCCACGTTGGAGTTCGTCGCCCAAAAAACATTGTTAGCCTGTTGACCATTTCTAAGTTCAACCTGAATACCGCAATGAGATGAATTTCCAGAACTTGCACCAAAATTAAGAGTACTAGCATTGGCACTACGAAGGACAAAAATCGTATTGCGATTTCCGGCACCATCTAGAATGACTCGAGTACAGGTTGTGCTGGTATCGAAATCTCCATTGATCTCAATCACATTGACCTGTCCGGGTTCTGCAACGAAGGTGCTGAGGCTACCGGCAACGTTCGGGAATCCCGAGACGCTAGGACCGGAAGCCGGGCGGACAATTTTATCGGTAGAACTCCCTCCTGGACTGAGATTGAGCATATCCTGGCGAGCTTGTTGAATGACGGACATAGGATCTCCAGATTGATTTCGACACCTTCCCTTGTCAATGTCTGAGCTCGAACTGACGGCGGCTTTTTTCGTTGAACCATTAGAACTGTTATCAGTACAGACAGTAAAACTGGACGCTCGATTATCATCGGCTGGCAGATTTAAACTGGCGACACCGGGAATCTCAGGAGTTAGCGGATTGACGACGGAAAAATCACTGTTAAAGGCCAAGGGCCTTTGGCGATTATAAATTTGGTTTAACCACGGTCTTCCATTTCTGTTGTTTGTTGTCCGATACCACAAGCTATTGGCACCATCTCGAGGGTTATTTCCACCGCTATTAAAGTTGTTGCGATACGGATAGCTTTGAATCGTGCCGCTACTACTAATTCCAATCGGGACTGGCATTGGTGTATTAACCCAGTCCACACCGACTAAGGTATTGTCAGGATTTCGTTCATAGGCGATCCGTCGAGGGAATTGGGACACACTTGCAGCTGGTGGGAGCGCTGTGGTTCCGCCTAAATGAACGGCAGCATTGAAGGTTTGACCCAGTTCATCTGATGCTCGACGTCCGGATAAATCAACAACCCAGTCAGTGGGCTCACATTCTGAGAGCGGAACCTTTGGACAAAACTCCATTAAGTATTCATCAAAGGTTTCTCGGCGTTGAATAGGCGTTACAAAATTATTGAGATATGAACTGCCAACATACCGCCCGCCGTTTAATCCACCATTGAGATTTTTATAGTCGCTGTCACGGGGAGTTCGACCATTGGTGGTGATAGCTTCGCTGGTTAAACCATTGAGCCCAAACTCATTTTCCCAAAAACCGTTCTGATATCTTTTGCTGTTGATATCCTGAGCCGACGGCACATCAATAGCTAGGTCATTGTTGGGATCAGTTATTTGCTCACCACGATGATTTTGAAAATCGTAGCCACCTTCATTTCGATAACCTTCTCGGAAGTTGTCAGAAATAAGTGTTAGAGAGTCCGCCAATAAGACCGCTGGGCGCCATTCATCGGCTGCGCTGTTACTAGGGCAGGCACCGGCTGGCAGCTTAGGGTCGCCAAAGCGACAAGCATAATTTTTGTTGAGTGTCTTTCGTTTATAAAAGTCTGTGTTAGAAGGATCTGAAAATTCCCTTTGATCTTGACCGGCACTATTTTTATGGGGATTAAATTCACCTTTAATATAGGCTCCAATATTTGTCGCAAAAATGAAGCCTTTCTCTTCAGGGCGATAGCTTTGTTCTCTCCATAACCGACGACCATTTGTCAACATAAATCCATTTGGATGTCGTGTTGGATCAAGAAGGTTATCAGTCGAAGAAATCGTCTT
>JBCDHF010000479.1:0-3537 GCA_038750375.1 Cyanobacteria bacterium P01_H01_bin.15 | reverse complement strand
GATTTTTCTAAATTTGTTTAATCCCGTTGAGGGTCCACCCCGCCCCGATTTGAGTAATTTGACGCCGTTTCCCCCGGTTAATACAGCAACCGATCAGTACGGCATCTTTTTGCAGGATCAAATTACTTTTGGCGAGCAGTTTATCCTGGTAGCCAGTCTTCGGTACGATACTGTGAGCCTCCGAAATTTGACTACACCCGCGCAAAACCGCAACAACGCCGCCTGGAGTCCCAGGATTGGTCTGGTGTATCAGCCCATAGAAACTATCGCGCTCTATGCCAACTACTCTCAGTCTTTTCGACCAAATACTGGAACCTCTGCTACCGGGGAGACCTTTGAGCCAGAGCAGGGCGAAGGCTTTGAAGTGGGGGTCAAAGCCGAACTCCTGGGCGGCAATCTATTAGCCACCCTGGCCTATTTCGACATTACCAAGCAAAATGTGCTGACCACCGATCCAAATAACCTATTTGCCTCAGTTGCCACTGGCGAGCAGCGCAGCCAGGGCATTGAGCTAGATATTGTGGGGCAGATTTTGCCGGGTTGGAATATTATCGCCAACTATGCCTATACCGATGCCCGCATCACTGAAGACAACACCAACCCGGTGGGCAATCGATTATTTAATTCACCCCGCCATAGTGCCGGGCTATGGACAACCTACCAAATCCAGCAGGGTGACTTGCAGGGGCTGGGTTTTGGTCTAGGGTTTAACTATGTGGGAAACCGCGCCGGTGATCTGGCTAATACCTTTGAGGCAGACGGCTATTTTCTTACCAATGCGGCTTTGTTCTACGAGCGTAAGGATTGGCGCTTTGGGCTAAATATCAATAACCTTTTCGATGCCAACTACATCAGTTCCACAGGCAGCCGCACTTTAGGTAATGCGCCGGGTGCTCCTTTATCGGTGGTAGGCTCTGTTTCAGTGCAGTTCTAGCTCCCTCAAAACATTGGGATGCGGACGTTGGAATGCGCTAGGGCGAAAATGACGCGCGTAAGAAATCTTTGCCATTGTGAGACTTACATTACTAATCAAGCTGCTGTTGACGGCCCTCACGGTATGGTTGAGTGTGGCTTGTTCTGGAGCCAACTCGGTTTCTCCTGATCAAGCGACAACTCCCTCAGTTACCGATTCTGAAGACTGTCGCATCGTTCAGCATGAGATAGGCGAAACCGAGGTTTGTGGACAGCCGCAAAATGTGGTGGTGCTAGGGCCAAATATGCTGGAGCTGATTTTGGCTCTGGGTGTGCAGCCCGCTGGCTTTGGCGATCGCTTTACCTTTCACTCAGGCGATTACGATAATCCCGCCCAGCAGATCCCCTATTTAGGTGAATGGATCACCAGCCAGCCCGCAAATGTAGGTCTCGTTTACAGTCCTTCTCTGGAGGCGATCGCCAAAACGCAGCCAGACCTGATTTTAGGCAGTCACTTCAGCGAAGCCCAGTACGAGAACCTCTCCCAAATTGCCCCAACGCTGCTGTTTGAGTGGTTCGATACCGAGGTAAATCTTCGTGCTATTGCTGCGGCAGTGGGTCGTCCTGAACGGGTAGACCCGCTGCTAGCTGAAATGGAACAGCAAGTGGTATCGGCGCAGTCAGAGTTTGCGCCAGTAGTGGCAGAGCATCCTAAAGTCTTAATGCTAATGTCAAACTCTCAAATGAATCAGTTCACGCTGCTTCCTGGCCGTTTTAGCTTTTGTGACACGCTGGTAGCGGATTTAGGATTTCAACTGGTGCTTCCTACAGGTACAGCAGAGTCAGCTCTCAATCGTCCAGTGCCGATTTCTTTAGAGACCTTACCTCAGCTCAACGAAGCCGATTCAATCATTTTGCTGGGATACAACGAACAGGCAACTCAACTCACGGATATAGATGAGTTTGAGCAGAATCAGCTTCAAAGCTTTCAGCAGCGGTGGCAGGAAAATGCGATCGCTCAGTCCCTAGACGCCAGCCAGTCCGGACGAGTTTACTTTGTCCCAACCTACGTATGCGGTGCGACACCCGGCCCCATCGGCACTGAACTATATCTCGAAGAGCTGCAAAAAAAGCTCCTTTCAGAGCAATAGTTTAGAGATTCAATACAATCCCTTTTCTCCGGAGGCAAACCCATGAGTACTCAGTCTGCAAAGCATCGCAAAGATCTCCCCCTAACCGGCAAATTGCTCAGAACCATCACTCGGCACCTAAATAAAGACCAATCAGGTCAAAGACCAATCAGTTTAAAGGCAATACAGGCAGTTACTCACCGCTGTGAGCCACGTGGTACATTCTTAATGGGAATCATTCCTATTCGAAAGCTTGATTACATAACTCGTTATTAATAGAGTCTCTTCTTATGAAGCTTTCTCTCCCGGCTTACAGTAACTCTCTCGACGTTACAACCCTACTGGAAGAGACTGACATCACCCGACAAATGGATTCAGGGGTATCGGGCTTTACCGCTAGATTCGAGGACTGCTGCTGGCGAAGTTACAGCTCTGAGCTACGGGCGGGGATAACGTTATCGGTAATAGAAGCCAGTTTCGATAAACCCTTTTACCTAGCTGCTGAAGCCCAAGATGGTTCCGTATTGAGGTTTACGTTTTGCTTGTCAGGTAGCCTTCAGGTTCGGTTTGAGACATTATCTGATGAGCTGGTTATGGCATCGGGTTACAGCTACTTTAGCGCGCTATCTGGAGCCCTGTCTCTGGCCTCAGATTTTGCTGTACAACAAAAGCTATTGCTAGTTCGCGTAGACATTGATCCTCTACTATTTACGTTTCTATTCGAATCTTATTTTGACTCGCTCCACTCCGGTATCGTCAATATTCTGACAGGTTATCGACAAGGCTATCGGTGGCAAAGTGCGAAAATCCCATTAGCAGCCCACATCGTCCTCTCTCAATTGCTGAACTGTCCGTATCAGGGCGCTATCAAACAGCTTTATTTAGAAGGCAAAGTGCTTGAGCTACTTGCGCTTCAGGTCAATCAGTTTACAGAAGAAGATCATTCAACGCCGCACTCACGTCACCTAAAACCCGATGACATTGATAGAATTCATCACGCTAAGCGCATTTTGACCAGCGACTTAACAGAGCCGCCCTCTATCGCTGACTTAGCTAGACAGGTCAGCATCAATGATTTCAAACTTAAGCACGGTTTTCGCCAGGTGTTTGGAACAACCGTTTTTGGGTACCTCCGTCAGCACCGTATGGAACATGCCCAGCGATTACTGCGTTCTCAAAGGATGAACGTGTCGCAGGTGTCACAGGCGGTTGGCTATTCTAATCCCAGCCAATTTTCTGCTGCTTTCAAAAAAATGTTTGGAATTACCCCAAAACTGTATCAGCAAAAATATACTTGCTGATTCTGGAAGAAGATCCGGTTAAGGGCGAAAACGATCCCGCTCAGAGTTGAATTCTACTTTACTTGTTGCGTATTGTTCTCAGTTATTGCAAGTGAGGAGTTTGCAAGTGAGGGCAAGCAGATTTTGGGGCTGGAGCATCCCTTTTTTGCTCATGGCACAGGTGGCTCAGGCGTCAACTACTCAGGTGAGCGCGG
>JBCDHF010000478.1:0-3540 GCA_038750375.1 Cyanobacteria bacterium P01_H01_bin.15 | reverse complement strand
CTTCAGTGCAAATTACTGCGCCTCGGGCTTTTGTGGGTCCGTCAAAACTTTCTAACTACGATTTGATTGTCCGCTGTCAGGAGGGGGCTCGACCCCAGCGTCCGGCGTTCACGGAACTGTTGCGTCGATATCAGTCTCATGTAGATAAACTGCTCTATCATCTGGCACCAGATTGGCAGGATCGAGCGGATTTGGCACAGGAAGTTTGGATTCGGGTCTATCGCAATATAAACCGTTTGCATGATCCCGCGAAGTTTCAGGGATGGTTAAGCCGAATCACGACGAATTTGTTCTACGACGAGTTGCGGAAGCGGAAGCGTCATTCTCCGGCAGTCTCACTGGATTGCCCACGCAAAGTCAATGATGGCGAGATGGACTGGGAAATTGCCGATCGCTCCCCAGGACCAAATGATAAGCTGTCTACTCAAGAGTTCTACGAGCAGTTGCGTCAAGGCATCGAGCAGCTACCCGAAGCATTTCGGACCACGATCGTCCTCCGGGAAATTGATGGGCTGTCCTATGAGGAAATTGCTCAAATCACCGAAGTGTCCTTAGGCACTGTCAAGTCCCGTATTGCCCGGGCACGCAATAAATTACAGTCCATGCTGCAGACTTATGTCGAAATTGAAGAAGCTTAGGATTTCTTAATGCTTGGTTCTGGTGGGGCTTTCGCGATTTGCACAATTAAGCAGCCGTTGTTTCCTGTTAAGCTTTCATTAATGAATTCGTGTTTATTTAAATAAACAGGCTTTGTAAGTCGGTTTATTTTCTTCGAAGCTATTGAACTTTTTTGTGAGTTCTTTTTCTATGGATAATTTTCCAGCTGAACGCTATGAGCTACTCAGTGCCTACGTTGACGGCGAGGTTTCAGTTAGCGAACGGCGTCAGGTTCAGCATTGGTTAGATTCTGATCCGCAAGTTCGGAAATACTATCAGCATCTACTACAGCTGCGGCAGCGGTTTAATCGTCTTGCTGCGCCTGAGCCGGTCTTGGCAAATTCAGAGTTTACGTCGGCTGTTTGGTCCAAGATTGACGGACAAACGCGTCGTCGCCGTATCGTCACCATCGGTGGTGGCTTAGCGGCAGCGGTTGTCGCTGGATTAGCATTGTTGACCGCCAATCGGACCCCCCAATTTGCGGCAGGACCCGAAGCAGGGGAGTCCTTGATGATCGCAATTAATCAGCCGGTGGTTGAAATTCCCCCAGCCTTGCTAGAAAAGTCTGAAGTAAATAACTAAGGTCCTGTTTGACGTTTTTTGTGGATACGTGCTCCGCTTTTCGCCTTCGAAATGGAGGCGTTTTTGTTGGAAACGAAAACCCCCCCAACGCTTCTTTTTTTCGGGCTATTTAGTACATTCGTGCAGACGCCATAGTTGAGTTGCGATCGCATCGATCGTTTGGCGGGTTTCGGCTGAACTGAGGGGCGAATGGTTGACCAAAATTGTGAAGGCAATAGGTGGATGCGCGGGGGGATTTAGGTAGCCGGAAAGAGACAGCATGCCAGACAGTGTGCCGGTCTTGCCAATTAATTGACCCTGCAATGGCGTATTTTGAAAGCGATTTGTCAAGGTTCCAGTTTCGCCTGCGATCGCAAGCGAATTTTGATAGATTTCTGCGTGCGGTGATTCGGCCATGCCTTGAAGAGTTTTGATTAGGGCTTCCGGGCTCACGCGATTTTGGCGGGACAGTCCAGAACCATCCACTAGGCGATAGCTATCTGAGGCAACTCCTAATTCATTGAGTGCTTCAAAAGGTGACGTTCCCAGCTGTTGCAGAACGGCTTCTGCATAAAGATTTTGGCTATTGGTGTTGATTTCCGAGATGATTTCCCTCAGTGCAGGTGATTCTATGCGTTGCCAAGGAGCAGCTGTTGGCGGAGATGCCACAATCTGTGTTTTTCCGATTTGAATGCCCGCGATCGCAAACTGTTGTCGCAATGTCTTGAGTAAGTAGTTTGTAGGGTCCAGAATAGCCATGCGCCAGAGATCGGGTCCAAAATCTACTGGGATTTGACCGCTGATAATCAATTCATTGGTGCCTAAGCGCCCAGAAATGGAGAGGGTGTAGTCGCCCTCAGAAACAGTCTTCGCGAGATTTTTAAGGCGCCACTGACTACCCGCGATCGCATCGGACCAGGCAAATTGAGGGGGTTCCCCCACCTTCGTAGGTTTAACCGTAAGTGTGACGGTGTTTTGATTGAGTACAATCGGGCTAGGAGCAGCGCCGTAATAGAACTGGATATCGCCCCATTCCCAAGTGGAGTTAAGTTCATCTGGCGCAGGGGGCTGAATAACTTCTAAGTTTGCGATCTTTGAAATCCCCTCCGCTTTAAGTTGATTGACGAGGGCTTGGAGTTGTTGATGGGTTAGGGTCGGATCGCCGCTACCCTGCAGGCTCAGAGTGGTTAATAGCGGTTTCTCTCCTTGACGATAAACGGACGTTTGAAAGCGAAAGTCGGGACCGAGGGCTTCTAGTGCGGCGGCTGTCGTGAGTAACTTGGCATTGGATGCGGGCAGAAAGAATTGCTCGGCGTTGCGGCTATATACAGGCACATCGTCACCAAGGGACTCGGCCAGAATTCCCCACTGAGAGCGACGCCACTTGGGCGATTGAATCAACCCGTCGATATCGGTTGCTAATTCGGCTGGGCAGTAATCAGGTGAGAGGGCATTAGCCCAAGTTGACGAGGTAACGCCACAAAAAACTACGCTAAGAAGGGAGAGAGACAAAAACCGGTTCATAATTATCAGGACGGAAATACATTCCTATCGAAACGGAGGACACAAAGCGATGAGCTACGATTTTGACCTATTTGTGATTGGGGGAGGTTCCGGTGGTATCGCGGCGGGTCGTCGTATTGCCGGTGAATATGGCGCAAAAGTTGCGATCGCAGAATTTGATCGCTTGGGCGGCACCTGCGTCAACCGGGGATGTATTCCCAAAAAACTCATGATGTACGCGTCTCGTTTCCCGGATGCGTTTTTAGAAAGCCAAGGATTTGGTTGGAGCCCCACAGAAAGCACGTTTGATTGGGGCAAGCTTAAGCAGGCGGTTGACAACGAGCTGAACCGTTTAAACGGCGTTTATGCTCGCATGCTTGATAAAGCAGAGATGACGCTATATCGAGATTACGCCAGTTTTGTCGATGAGCACACTATTCAAGTTGGTGACCAGACTGTTTCGGCGGAGAAAATCTTAATTGCGGTGGGCGGCTACCCCGTCAAACCCAACATTCCTGGCATGGAGCACATGCTGATTTCGGACGAGCTGTTTCACCTCGAAACGCAACCTAAGCGGGTCGTCATTATTGGCGGTGGCTACATTGGAAGCGAATTTGCATGCATTTTCCATGGACTAGGCTCCGATGTCACGCAAATTATCCGCAAAGACAAAATTCTCACTGGATTTGATGAAGATATGCGTGAGAGCATCCAGGAAGGAATGGTCAAGCATGGCATTCAAATTCTGACGAGCACGTCTCCTACCAGTATCGAAAAAGTGCCTGAGGGACTCAAGCTCACCCTCAAAACGGAAAGCGG
>JBCDHF010000477.1:0-3562 GCA_038750375.1 Cyanobacteria bacterium P01_H01_bin.15 | reverse complement strand
TCTGTTGCAAAGTTAGTGGGGCAGCATCTGAATTGCCCCAGTGATTCCGAGAAGCGTCATCTTCTGAGAACCCCTTTAAATTCAGGCAATTTCTGCCAGATGTCATTCTCCCCAGTGTTCGCTGGTATCTTCGCGACAATCCCAGCTATTGAAGTCCTGGGGAAATGCTTAATGAAAGGAGGATTGCGGTGAATCATTCCACTCTCTATCGGTGAGTAAGCTCATGCAGAAGCTTCTCCGGAGCTGAAATCAAAGTTGTAATTCAGAAAGCTAGGGGCGGGCTCAATCTGGTTCTCCATGTCTGTGCTAAGTGTCTTCAAATTGGCATCAGGGACCTGTTCTGTCGAGACTGTTGGGTCTAGCCTCTCTTGGACTGTTTGAGTCATTTTCGAATCAGTGACAGGGCTTTGGCTGTGAAGTGTTTTTTGCACAATTGCCTGTACGGGAATCGCATGGGTACTCAAGACGGTGGCTACGGCGATTAGCTTAAGTACGTTTTTCATGAGTCTTTTCTCCCATAGAAAGAATGGATTAAGAGTGGGTCTACCGAAGCAGATATTAAATCTGCATTCAAAGCAGGAGCGCGCAAATTGAGCAACTTAGTTGCCCAATTGCTGAGTCTGAGCAAAGAGGAGTGAGTATGGCATAGCCAAATCAACCGTGTTTAACAAATGCGATAATTAACCCTGACTAGTAGCGTCGTCCTGAACGACGATTCATGCTCCGCTCAACTCGAAATAAGTCCTGTTCGATCCGGTCGCATTCATACTCAAGGTCGTCAGCTTCACGAAGCCATGACCTGTGTTCGAAATATGAATAAGCTCTGTCGGCTCTATCATCGGCATAATCCATATCATCTAAGCATTGATCAAGTTCCCAACTGAGTTGCTCCGCAAGGCGAAATGAACTGGGTCCACGACGGCGAGAACCATAGGCCTCCGCAGGGGAAGGGATTAGGAAACTGGAGCCAGTGATGACTGACATCCCAATAACAAGACCTTTCAAAGAACGTCCAAATAACATCGACATTATTCTCCTTAAGTTTGAATCACTGCCATCGAGCAGCATTTTGTTTGAGGGGTTAATCCCAGCCACTTCTTTTAGATTGAAATGACTTCTTGCTGAAGGCACGCATTGTTGCTGATGCATGGGCATCTCAACTTGCCTGCCTTCACCGTCTACTCAGGGATGAAATTTCCCAGATCAAAAAAATGAGCCCATTAATCTCAAACATTCTTTGCCTCGCATTTTGAGGTTGAGCCGTCAGGCATTGTGGACGACTTTGGCTCGTTTCTCTAGAAAACTTCCCCTCTCCCTTTATCACTGAGAACGGCTCAGATATCAGCTTTTTCAATATCAATAATTGACTTAATTCAATGTAGAAACTTCGAGTTTGATCAGGGACAATTTAAAAAGCGTTTGGAGCAATAATTCTCGATTTAGCTAACTGACAAACAGTTTCTGGGGTGACAATTCTGTAATGTACCTTTCAACCTGAGCATGGGGTGTCCTCAAGGGACAGCGGCTCCTAATTTGCCCTTTCTAAGGAAGTTCGCCCAAAAAATTGGCTACTTTTTTTGAAAACGTAATTTTGAGCCCTAAGTAAGCAGTAGAAAGACAATTCTCGGCTCGACATTCAGTCACCGTTCCTTTGATTTTCTACGATTTACCGAATAAGCCATGACTCAAGTTTCTCTTGCTGTATTAGACCCTGAACCATCTTGGAATCCTCAACCCAGATCCGTTGAACCGTCCATGACTCAAACTGGTCCTCAATCAAAAATTGACTTTAAGAAGCACTTAGAGAAAGCGTCCTCTGCTCGCCCAGGCAGTAAGGAGCGCATGCAGCTGCTCAAAGAAATTTATACGACTCTCTTGTCGGAACAACCGTCTGTCGAGAAGTATTTGGCGCCTTACTTCAAGAACATTAGCGATTTGTATCTCGAGGAATTGGATGAGGACGCCTTCTATGCGGTGAATGGGTTTTCTCGCTTAATTGAATTTGGCAAGCTCTTGTATTGGGGACGTTCAGCTGCCATCGTGCTTGCTAGCCCAGCGTATAAAGACGCCAGCCAAGGGTTCCAGTACTACGCCAAGCTCGCTGCGCCCTTGGCTGTGGAGAGACTGATTATCAGCCGGCATAAATTCAATCAAGCTCAATTAAGTCTCAAGGAACTCCGAAAAATTGTTCGAACGGTCAGCGATTGCTTTAAATTGTTCGACAAAGTTTTTCCCTCGGAGTTTAACCAGGAACAGTTAAAGCTCTATGACCGCTGTTATCGAACTCTCATGGGACTTCAGGTGGCTCTCGTTTGTCAGTACCCCCTAACCGATCAAGCCCAGGCAACCTTAGCAAACCGGAGACTTGAATCCACTCAAATCAGCGAGCTCCTTTGTTTAGACACTTTTCAAAGACGAATTTACTCTTCAGCCTACAAGACCCAAAAACCTTACGTGCTGAAGGGGCCCAATACCAAACTCCAAATCAAAGACGCCGCCAAAACAGTCCTCCAAGCTATTCCGGTGGGGTGGCTAGAAGCAAACGATAAACTCAGTCAAGCGCCCTCTGGTGCGGATTCATTTAACTTTAGCGATGCCTACTATCAGGTTTTTGCTGGGCACGCCGAGGATTGTTTATTTCGCGCCATTGAACTGTGTTGCTACGGCAAAAGCGAACGGATTACCCGCACCAGCCAGACCAAAGAATCTCTTGACCATTGCCCTGAATACTATGAGGTTGACTTAGCGCTTCTTCGCCAGGCGCTACGTAGTGCCTGTGAGGATTTGCTTCATCGTCAAGACTCCCGAGCCTTAGTGGCTCTGGCTCAGACCGTGAAGAAGTCCGGCTGGATGCTTGGAACAAAAGAGAAACGGACTGATGCCTGGGAGAAAATGCAGCATCAACTGTCTGAACAAGATGCCGTTCTGGTGCAGGCACTCTCCGCGTTTCTTCAGAACGATTTAAAGGCCAACGAGCAGCGCGCTCTCGTTTGGCTAGCCGGAGTCACCTTTGCCCCTAACTTGGTTAAACCGCAATTACAACCCTTCCACTTTTGGGTTGCGGATTACTTGGGCACACTCGCCATCAACTCTATGAAGCGCGAGCAAACCAAGCGCCTAGCGCCTTTAAAGGAACACTTTAAGGGACTCAGTGCCCCCCTTCCCGATGACCAAATTGAGAAGTATCTAAAGACCATTGGATTCCAATATCAGCTGCCCGAAGAAGATCAGCTGAACGTAGATATTTCACTTGCAAACACTGACTACGATGAATTGAATTATCTGCTGACGTTGAGTCAGGAGATTGGCAAAGAGACCGCCGATTCCGGCGAGCTTGAGCGTCTCAGCGAGATTCGGCCAAAAAGTAAATATTTGAAGCAAACGGGTTCTTCGCTCGAAGTCAATGCCAGAACCGTGCTTTTAAAAATTATCGAACTTTGGACCCACGATCCCTCCTTCATCAAGGAGTCAAAAAGTGCATTTAACGAGCGCCTTGTTCATGAATTTGGTTTGGCATCTCCAGCAGACCTAAAACAGACCACTCAAGCCATGGAATATTTTC
>JBCDHF010000476.1:0-3564 GCA_038750375.1 Cyanobacteria bacterium P01_H01_bin.15 | reverse complement strand
ATTTTGTTGGTTTCCGGTGCCATGAAAAGTTCAGCAGATCGCTTACTTCGCAAAATCGAACAAAAAATATTCTGCCTCCGTGATGAACCACACAGAAGTGACAAACTCAATCCTATACTTACTTGGGTTGAAGATATTACAAAAAATGTAGAGAGTGAGCTTTCCCCAATCGCCAGAAGAGCCTACGCCAACGCTAGTGCAAACGCCAGCGCCATTGCTTACGCTTACGCTTACGCCAATGCAAACGCCAGCGCTATAGCGATGCCAATGCCAGCGCCATTGCCATCGCTAACGCTATCGCCAACACCAGCGCTTACGCCATCACGAGTGCCAGCGTCTACGCCAACGCCAATGCCTATGCCTACGCCAACGCCAGCGCCATTGCAAGCGCCATCGCCAAGCTAAAGACCGCAGTCGGCAGACTTAAGTCTGTTTCACATATTTACAAAGATGTAGATCTAGAGCAGTTAGTCAGGCATCTAAACTACTTGGAAAAACAAATTCCGAAAAAACCTAGTCGTGAGCAAAGGAAAGCGTTTGGGCAAAAAATCATTCAAGCTTGGTTAGACTCTTTCCATCTAGAGCGCTCCATAGTTTTTCTCTCTCTAGAGGAAGTTCAAGCGCTAGATGAATATTACTATGCTGTCCATCTGATGATCTTATGCAAGCAAGCCGCCATCAAGGTCAGTCCGGAAACCTGGCAGGAAATAGAAGGCCGCATGCTTCGCCCTAATCCCAACTATTAAATAACTACTTCTTCACCGGAATATCATACCCAAACAAATTCACATCCACTTCCCGGTTTAACGCAATATCGGCTAACCCATACTCCGCCCACTTAAGCTCAACCATCGCCGCCACATCCGGACAGACTTCCTTCGGAGTTGGTTAGGCTTCTTTACTTGCTTCTAAACGCATTAAGAATGAGTTGACCCCTAGCATCTCGATTCCATAAGTTTCCATCGCCGTCCTTAATTCATCATCAGCACGTAAATCATTATCTCCAGAGACGATGATGTTAGCACTACCATCAATTGCAGTAGCGAGAACGGGAAGATCCTTGGGATCTCGACAATGAGGCGGTACAGTCTTGACTACAATCCAAATGGAACGCTGCTGAAGTTGATACTCTAGCTGAGCTGCTTGCCTCGATATAATTCGTTTACTAAGACGAGGGCGATTCCAAACCGCATGAAACTCATCTAGAAGCGGCTGACTCATCACAAGTTGAAACTCTTCGTCATTGAAAGCAGCCAACACAGGTAATGTAGCTCGCCCCCCGAGCAATATTCGAATCCAAATATTAGTGTCGATAACTACTCGCAGAACCATGATGAAAACGGTTACTGCCGTACTGCGCGAATTTCAGCCATGATATCAGCATCAGTAATGTCATCTGCTGGTGGCTGGGCGTATAGTTCTTTTAGCAATTTGGCGAGGTCAGAGCGCAACTCTGATTTAGCTAAGGCTTCGGCAACCAGAGCACGTTCCTCGGGTTGAAGTTGTTGAACTGCCTGAATTAACTGTTCCAAGGTCACCGGGACTGAAATCATTAGTTCTTCCCCCTGAATCTGTAGTCTTCAATTCTAGGCGATTGCATAAAAGCGCAAGAGAGGGCGCGAACACTAGAATTGGTCCGTTTAGCCCTTCACCGGAATATCGTACCCAAACAAATTCACATCCACTTCCCGGTCCAACGCAATATCCGCTAACCCATACTCAGCCCACTTGCGCTCAACCATCTTCGCTACATCTGGATCAGACTCCAACGGCTCACCCCACTCATGCTCCGTCTCCGGCGGAATTTTAGTGGTCGCATCTACCCCCATACGACCGCCCAAGCCCAACTTCTGACTCGCAAAATCCAACGTGTCAAAAGGCGTATTCGGCAAAATAAACACATCCCGCGACGGATCAACCTTCGAACTAATCGCCCACACCACCTGCCGCGGATCGCGAATATTAATGTCCTTATCCACCACAATCACAAACTTGGTGTAAGTAAACTGCGGCAACGCACTCCAAAACGCCAACGCGGCCCGTCGTGCCTGCCCCGGATAAGCTTTATCAATGGAAATAATCGCTGCCTTATAGCTCAACGCCTCCATCGGCAAAAAGAAATCCGTAATCTCAGACACCTGCTGCCGCAATATGGGTGTGTAAATCCGATTCAACGCGATCGCCATCATCGCCTCTTCCTTCGGCGGCCGCCCACTAAAGGTCGTCAAATAAATCGGATCTTTCCGGTGAGTCATGCAATGGAACCGCACCAACGGCGAATCTTCCACTCCACCGTAATACCCCATATGATCTCCAAACGGACCATCCGGCAACTCCTCACCGGGCGTAATGGTCCCTTCCAGCACAATCTCCGAATCCGCCGGAACTTCCAGATCCACCGTCTTACACTTCGCCAGCTTCACCCCCGAACCGCCATATAGCCCCGCAAACAACCACTCCGACAAATCCACGGGGATTGGGGTCGCTGCCGCCATGATAATTAACGGATCGACTCCTAACGCGATCGCAACTTCTAACTTTTTACCCGCCTGAGCCGCCTTGCGCAGATGCCGGGCACCACCCCGCACCGACAGCCAATGTACGGTCATGGTTTTGTCGGACTGAAGCTGAAGCCGATACACCCCAACATTAGGCGTCCCCGTCTCCACATCCTTGGTAATGACCAAACCGAGGGTAATAATCTTGCCGGCATCCCCTGGATATGGCTGAATCATGGGGATCTTGGTTAGATCCACCGCGTCGTCTTTCAAGACCACCTGCTGACAGGGCGGAAACAAATCGCGACTGGGCTTGGCCTTGACCACATCAAACAAAACCTTGCCAAAATCAATCGCTTGCGATATCTTTTTCGGTGGTTTCGGCTGCTGCAACATTCCGAGCTTCTTACCCAGCGTCTCCAGCTCATCCGGATGCTCCATATTCATCGCCCAGCAAATCCGCTCCACCGTCCCGAGCAAATTTACCGCCACTGGAAACTCCGCACCCTTGACATTCTCGAAAAGCAAGCCCGGACCGCCAACCTGCAACATACGATTGGAAATCTCAGCAATTTCCAGCTCAGAATCCACCAACGTTTTAATCCGACGGAGCTGACCCCGCTCTTCCAGTATTTGGATAAATCCACGTAGATCCCGAGCCATGATTTTTAAGAAAAGTCAAGAAGCAACTTTTCACATTGTGACACTCTCTGAACAATTGAGCTGCGACGGGGCTGACAATTCGATGCTGGCGTGCTCGAAGATCGCTTTTTTTGTACAGGCCGCGATCGCAATTTTGGGTTTTGAACAGGTTTGAGACTTATCTCGATCACGGAAAATCATCAAGCATATTCGCGAATAACTACAAAAAATTGCAACATTCGCGCAACCTATCCCGCCAAGTTACTGAAACGGGCTATAAGATACTCTGCATAGTGCGAGATTTACGAACATACCGCTGAATTTAGACTGTTAGAGGCGTCTATGTGTGTTCTAGATCAAAGAGGTTTTGATGATAGTTATGACGACAGTTTGGAATTCCCTTGAGCAAGCAAAATTGCTGGCT
>JBCDHF010000475.1:0-3603 GCA_038750375.1 Cyanobacteria bacterium P01_H01_bin.15 | reverse complement strand
TAGTCCGCTACCAAAAAGTCCATCTATTTGACGTCCAAATTCCCGATGGTAATACTTACTTAGAGTCCAAAACGGTCATGGCTGGGAGTGAACTGCCGCCAGTTGTAGAGGTTGAGCCCTTTGGAAAGGTTGGCATCTCGATTTGCTACGACATTCGCTTTCCTGAGTTTTATCGCTACCTTTCCAAAGAAGGCGCCGACCTTATTTGTATTCCCGCTGCTTTCACCGCCTTTACGGGTAAAGATCATTGGCAGGTACTGGTACAGGCTCGCGCTATTGAGAATACGTCCTATATTTTGGCACCGGCTCAAACCGGCAATCACTACGAACGCCGCTACACTCACGGTCATGCCATGATTGTCGATCCTTGGGGCGTTATTCTCGCCGATGCGGGTGACGCCCCTGGGGTTGCGATCGCAGAAATCAGTCCCGAACGCTTGCTGCAAGTGCGGCAACAAATGCCGTCTTTGGCCCATCGCGTGTTCGCTTAAAGTCAGCTAAACTCTGGCAGGCTTGTTGTTCTCGAACAAAGTCTCGCCCCGAATAATAAACCTAATCCACAATAACGCTTGAGTCTTGCCAGTAATCCATGAGCATACGCTCATGGTCATGAGTTAGGTTCTCAAGGGGAATCTCTTGGGGGTGGAACGCCTGAACCGCGCTAATTTCACCTTTATCACGGATTTCGAAGGCTCCTTCTACTGAGGCTTCCACCAGAATACCGACGGAGTGAAGTCGGGGATCTCGCTCATATTGAGAATAGACGCCCACCAGTCGTCCCAGGCTAGTCATCTGTAGTCCCGTTTCTTCCGCTAATTCTCGTGAGGCGGTCATCTCAATCGTGTCACCCCAGTCGATTAACCCCCCGGGAAGTCCCCAGCGCCCATTGTCGTGACGGCGAACCAGCACAATTTGACCATTCGCCAGAATAGGAACTACGATTACACCGGGCAATGGCCGCCGAAAAATAACTCCCAGAAAGGTTTTGACGTAGCGCAGCATTAACACTTTCTCCGGATAAATTGTCCCATATATTTTCAGGCACCTTTATTTCACGGTGACTAATTTCAACCTCAGACGGCGTTTGTATGGACTTAGATTGTGAGCAACTTCGTTAAACTCCCAGTGATTACGGTTGACTAACCTTAGTCCGAGCTTGAGCCAAAGCAGTACGGACTTGTTCAAATCCAGTACCGCCAGCACTATTACGGGCCGCGACTACTTGCTTCGGCGTAATAGCGTCGTAAATATCTGCGGCAAATGCCGGGTGGAGAGCCTGCCACTCATCGAGAGTCAGTTCTTTGAGAAGCTTGCCGGCGGATAGACTCGTTTTAACCACTTTCCCGACTAAGTTATACGCCTCACGGAAAGGGACTCCTCGGGCTGCTAAATAATCGGCTACATCGGTGGCATTGGAGTAATCTTCGGCCACTGCATCTGCCAAACGAGCTGTTCGAAACTCTAAACCTTCTGCGAGCAAAATAGTCATGGCTTCCAAACAAACGCTCACCGTTTGAACCGCATCAAAAATGGCTTCTTTATCTTCTTGAAGATCTTTGTTGTAAGCCAACGGTAATCCTTTCAACAAAACCAGCATGCCCTGCAAATGCCCAATAACTCGCCCGGTTTTTCCTCGGACCAGCTCTGGCACATCGGGGTTTTTCTTTTGGGGCATGATGCTGGAACCCGTTGCGCAGCTATCTTTGAGGGTAATGAAGCTAAATTCTTGAGAGGACCACAAAATCAGTTCTTCACTGAATCGACTGAGGTGAACCGCAATCAAGCTGGCCGCGGCTAAAAATTCCACCGCAAAGTCGCGGTCGCTCACTCCATCCAAACTATTGGCATAAATATCAGCAAACCCCAGTTCTTGAGCTGTCGCAGCTCGATCAATAGGAAATGTGGTTCCCGCCAGAGCACCACATCCCAGAGGAGAAATATTAGTACGCTTGCGCACATCCCCTAAACGCTGCCAATCTCGCTGCGCCATTTCAAAGTACGCCAACAAATGGTGCGCTAAGCTAACTGGCTGAGCCCGTTGGAGATGAGTATAGCCGGGTATCAGCGTTTCCACATGGGTTTCTGCGAGGGATAGTAAGGTTGTTTGCCAGGCACGGAGTTGTGCGCGCAGCTGATCAATTTGTGATCGCAAATAAAGGCGGATATCGGTTCCCACTTGATCGTTACGGGAGCGACCGGTGTGGAGCTTTTTGCCCACTGGACCGGCAATTTCTGTTAAGCGACGCTCCACAGCAAAATGCACATCTTCTGCCTCAATACCGGGGTTGAAATTCCCCGCGCGATATTCTTCTCGAATTTGCTCCAAACCTTGAATTAAGTTACTGGCATCTGTTTCAGAAATAATCCCAGTCTGGCCTAACATACGAGCATGGGCGACAGAACCGGTCAAATCATATTCAATGAGGGCGATATCAAAACTAATACTGGCATTGAAGCGGGCGATCGCTGGATGCAGAGAAGATTCGAAGCGATCGCTCCAGGTCTTTGGCTGAGTCACGGTAGAAAAAGTCAAGGATAAAATCCGTATTTTGACGGATTACCTGGCCTCCGCGCAACTGTTCTGGCAGATGAGTCCACGCCTGCCATCTGAGAAGTTGTCACCAAGATCTTAGATAGGACGAAAAGGCATTTTACTAAGAGCTGTTGAATCTTACTCAATTGTCAACTGGGAAAAGATATCCAGGTGGAATTATACAAAAGGCAGAGAAGACGATAGGGATTCAATAGGACGTCATCGACTTGAAGAAATAGCCAATAAATATACCAATCAATAAGGCCCAAACTTGACCCGTCTGAATGAAGTGATCAAATGCGTCTTGACCTTGTTGAAGGATGTCGATTTTTTCAATTTCACCAATATTTTGAGCGAAAAACAAGTAGCTGTCGACTGAAAATTTATTCAAGGCTGCTGACCCCATCACTTGCAGAGCGCCCATAGTTGTTTAGAATCTCGAAATTGATTTTACGAATGATCCTTTGAATAGTAATGCTTTTGTTATCTCAATAGTGAATGCTGGGGTGACTTTACAGAAAATTTAAGTGGTCACCTTCATAACAACCAGGGTCATATCGTCATTACCCGATTGATCGGCGCCCACAAACCGATCGACTTCTGCAAACAAATAATCTAAGGTCTGTTGGGCCTTGAGGTCTTGCTGACAGGCACGAATAAACGCTTGCTGCAAATTTTCGACTTCAAAGCGTTCTCCACTGGCGTTAACTGCTTCGGTAAAACCATCCGTGTAATACATTAAGGCGTCGCCAGAACTTAACTGAATGCGAGCATCTTCAAAGTCTCCTTCTCGTGCAAATCCCATCAGCATACCGTCTGTATCGAGAGGCACGATCGTCTGGGTTGTGGCTTGCCAAAGCATCGGGGGGTTATGAGCCGCGTTGGCAAACGCCAGTTCTCGGGTTTGGGGATTATATTCAGAATAAAAGAGGGTGACAAAGCGGCTGGAATTATCTAAATCGGCATACATCACTCGGTTTAAATGGCGCAAGATATGGGCGGGGCGATGGCGGTTCAGAACTTCTGCCCTCAACATTCCCCGGGTCATCGTCATAATTAGACCGGCGGGG
>JBCDHF010000474.1:0-3620 GCA_038750375.1 Cyanobacteria bacterium P01_H01_bin.15 | reverse complement strand
CCCCCCCCGCCCCCCCCCCGACCCCCCCGCCTTGCCACGCCCAACTCTGCGAAAGCGCCCCGACGACATTGCCAGAAATTGATGCCGAAGCAGAAACCAAAGAATAAAGCTTGACTTTTGGTTAACAAGAACTCTGAATTGCCCTTCTTCAGTGTGAGAGGGGCTTTTTGTAGGTTTCAAGACGCTTGAGGAGTACTTCGTAAACCTATTGCTAGGGAGTATGTACTCGTTTATACCCGGTGTCGTTAGGGCAAGCATATGAAGACAAAGGTCTTCCAGAGCGGAAATTCCCAAGCAGTTAGTATCCCGAAAGAATTGCAATTCGAGCGTTTAGATCTTGAGTACGAAATCGAGCTCAATGGCGACAGCATTACCATTTGCCTTGTACCGGCGCCTTTAACTAACGTACTGTCTCAAATTGCAGCCTTCTCAGATGATTTCTTGGTTGAGAGTCGGCCCGAACAGGGAGAGCAGGAACGGGATTTCTCATGAAATACATGTTCGATACCAATATATGTATCTATCTAATGAAACGCCAACCGCCTTCTGTCGATCAACGCTTTGCTGAATGCCGCCAGCGTGATGTGGCTATTTCTGCCGTCACGTTAGCTGAGCTGGAATATGGGGTTCTGGTTAGTTCCTCGACAAGTCAGGCCCAAAATAGAGCCGCGTTAGATAGGTTTGCTCACGATGATTCCCGCTGTTGATTTTGATTGCAACGCCGCAGCAGTATATGCAGAAATCAGAATGGCGGCTGCTGAGCGTCTGGGGGACGCACTGGATAAACTCATTGCGAGCCATGCCAAAAGTCTCAACCTCAAGCTAGTCACAAACAATTTATCTGATTTTCAAGCTTATCCAGATCTCGTTCTGGACAAATTGGGTCGCTGATACCTGAACTGCGCACGGACTCCAGAAATTTCGGGGATTGTCGAAAGAATGAAAATCTCTACTGTGCTAGTAACAGCAATAATAAAGATACAGGAAGCGAGGTCGTAAGTTGGGCTAAGGTTAGAGGAAAATAGCTTTCGAAAACAATGACATCTTCATGATGGAAGCAACAAGCCCAGCGCAGTGTGTGATCTATACAAGTCATGGCGTATCCAACTGACCAAGCAAACTTTTCCCAATAGCGCACAACGACATTCCATTTTGTCTGCACTACGCAGTCAAAATCGTAGATGAGATGGACATCTCTAGCCAGAGGAATTCCAAGAGAATGCAGCCACTCACGTATTTTTTGAATAGAAGTTTCGTCATTCCACGAATCATGAATCGAGATCTTGCACTTGTTTGGATAACCGCCATCGTAGTCTGGAAAGCCTGAAGGAATCGAGGAAAATGCCCAAGTAGTAAATCGCCTGGCAGCAGCAGGTTTCAATAGCTGAATGTGCTCTATCTGAGATGGATGAAGGCAACTTTCATCTTCAAAGAATCGCTTCTCATTCTCATTCAGATCAAGCCAGCTTTTAGTAGAAATCGCAAATGGTAGTTGGCTCATGAGGAATTGGTTTTTGAGACATTTTATAGACTGTTAGCAATTCAGACATCTTGTTGATTTTTTTCATGGTCTATCTCAACAGTTGACCAATTCTGCGATCAAATTCTATTTGAGAGAAGTGGAATCAACTTCATAAAGAAATATATGTCAACCAGTCTTTGCGCCCGCTCAAGCAACAAACCCTGAACTCACAGCTTCTTAGACTAAGAAACTAATCCTAAAATCAGTCGAGCCTGTGATTCGCAAAAAACTGTTGAAGTCTCCACAAATCTGGTTTTTGTTACTTGCGATCGCGCTCGGAATTTTATTACGAACCCAAAATATAGCAGGGAAACTTTATTGGATTGACGAAACGTTTACGCTGTTGCGGGTCTCGGGATATACCACCCAAGATGTGACTGAAACCGTTTACGGTCAAGACGTTGTTACCGTTGAGGAACTCCAAAAATATCAAGGTACATCTCCCAAGGATCCGGGAATCCAAGGCACATTGCTCGGGCTGGCGTTAGAAGAACCGCAACACCCGCCGTTGTATTTTGCTCTGTCTCGATTCTGGGCAGAAATCTTTGGTAGCTCCAAAACCGCGCTCCGAAGTTTAGGGGTTTTAGGGAGCTTGCTTGGTTTTCCAGCGCTGTATTGGCTCTGTCGCGAACTCTTTCCTGCACAGCCGCTGATTTCCCTGTGGACTATGGCGCTGTACGCCGTCTCACCCGTGGCTATTCGCTACGCCCAAGCCGCTCGGCAATATAGTTTGTGGTTTAGCTTAACCGTCCTCTCAAACGCCCTTCTTCTCAGAGCTTTACGAAAAGATTCTGTCTGGAGTTGGGTTGGATACGGGTTCGCGATCGCAAGCAGTCTTTACTGCCATTTCCTAGCCGGACTGATGCTGATAGCGCAGGGACTATTTGTTGTGCTGTTAGAGCACTTTCGCCCGACAAGACGGTTCTTTTATTTTATAGGCGCTGCGGTAGGTGCCGTTTTGTTGTTCTTGCCGTGGGTCATGGTTGCGCTGCTGAACCCAGAGAAAGTAGCAGAAACAACGTCCCATCTAGAGGACTCTCTGTCCTGGCTAAATATGGTGCAGCTTTGGATTGTGGGGTTAACCAAAACCCTCTTCGCTGCCCATTTTCGGTTTACGTTCCAACTGGTTTTAATCGGCATCCCCCTGAGTCTCTGCGTATTCTATTCGCTATATCATCTCTGGCGATATGGTCCTCGCCCGACTAAGCTGTTGCTGTTTTGTTGGCTCGGGACATTTTTCTTACCGTTTTTAGCCTTAGATCTCATCGTTGGCGGACAACGCACTGTCCAGGATCGCTACTTTCTCCCGTGCTATGCCGTCATCTACATCGTCTTGGCCTACGGCATCGTTACCGCCCAGCAAAGCCCCCGTTCTTTACAGCATAAATTGGGTCAAAGCATCGGCGCGATCGCTCTGACACTAGGGATTGTGAGTTCTGTGATCGCAATTCCAGCTCCGACTTGGTGGGGACTGTCAGAATTCGATGTCGAAATTGCGCAAATTATTAACGCTGCGCCCAATCCTGTCTTGGTTACAGACGGCTACTTTTTCTGGATACTTCGACTCGCCCAAGACTTAAATCCCCAAACTCAACTCGCCTTTCGACCGGAGTCGACACCGCTTGAGACAACGCCAGCTCAACAACAGATTTTTTACTATAATCCCAGTCCCAAACTACAACAGACACTTGTCTCGCAAGGCCAACAACCGGAACCAGTCTATGAATTCCGCGATGACAGTACCGGATTTACCGTGACGCTTTATCGAGTCTCTTCATGAAGAGATCTAACAAAGTTGGTTTCGCTTCCAAATTTAGAGACCTCTCTACGGAGTTTCTTTCTCCTCACCGCTATCGCGATTGTCTGTCGTTTCCGAATCCGTTGAATCAGCGGTGTCATCGGACGAATCTGATTCTTCCGTTCTTACGGGGACTTGCCGGCCTTGCTGATAGGTTTCAAGTAATTCACCATTCGGGCGAAAAACTTTGATCGGGACGCCGGTATTGGAGCTTATTTTCTCAAAACCCGATTGCAAACTCTGCAAATGAGCCCGCAGTTCCGCGTCTAATTGAATATCCGTTTCGGCTTTGGCTGCCGT
>JBCDHF010000473.1:0-3628 GCA_038750375.1 Cyanobacteria bacterium P01_H01_bin.15 | reverse complement strand
GTAGCTGACGGCTAGCATCCGATACAAATAAAGCAGGAGTTAGAACCAAGATAGTAAATGCTGAAAATGCTAATAAATTTCTATTTGCATGCGTTAGGAGTCAAAGCTAGGTTCCGGCGACAGGGCGTCGGCAGTCGTTTACTCGCCCATGGTTTAGCAATGGCGGATCAAGCGCAGATGCCTACCTATCTGGAAAATTCGAATGAAGCAAATCTATCTCTCTATCAGAAACATGGCTTTGAAGTCATTGAGAAAGCAGATACACCGAATGGCGGCCCTCCGATTTGGTTTATGTATCGCTCTCCGATGATGCCCAATATATAGCCTTACCAAAATATGTCTGTTTGCATCGAAGCGTGAATTCAGTCGTTACAGCTGGCGAAGAATCATCAATTAGATGTTTTTTGTCTATAGGAAAATCCGGCTTCAAAGTCAATAATTTGGACAGGAACGGCTCTCACTCTTAAATGAAGTTCTTGCACATCACCATATAAGTTTTGAATTAATTTTTGATGGATTTGTTCAATATTGATCTTGTCAATGATTTTATTGGGCGCTGTTAGCATGACTTCAACGTTTACAATTTGACCGTCTATGTCAACATTAAGCGAGCGAATTAAGACGCCTGCCAAAACATCATT
The DNA here is from genome assembly GCA_038750375.1 of Cyanobacteria bacterium P01_H01_bin.15. Taxonomy (GTDB): domain Bacteria; phylum Cyanobacteriota; class Cyanobacteriia; order Cyanobacteriales; family JAAUTE01; genus JAAUTE01. The sequence goes on along the minus strand of JBCDHF010000473.1, from coordinate 2,987 downwards.
TGCCTGCTCATTCAATTTGGCAACGCGATGTCGAATTTGATTGGTAATCACAAACTCTTCAAAATAGCCAGATAGTGGCCAAGAGATTAGAGCCAAAATAATCAGCCAGTTAAAGATTCCACGGATGGCCGCTTCCGCGCGTCCATAGGATAGACAAACAAATACGACACAGGCAGCGGCCGTAATGCCGACAAGGTTGGTCAAATAGAGTAAAAATGCGCCTTGGGCGATGGATTGTTTCCCGATTAAGATTCCCAAGTTAGCGCTAGCGTTTTGACCCATTTGTAAGCCAATACCAACCGTACACAGGGGCGGGACTAAGGCAACGGCGATCGCAACTCCGGCAATCGAGTTTGCGATACTGCGGCGGGTCATGGAAAAAGCGCCGGCAGCACCGGCTGCGATCGCAACGACTAAGTCGAGCAGGGTCGGTTCGGTGCGGGAGAGGATTTCTGTGCCGACGACGGTAACCCCTAGCAGTGCTGAAATCCCGTAGGCAATGAGGATCGTGAAGAGGGTGCCCATGAGCAGAGTCCACAGGGAGCGGCGATACAGTACCCAGTCGCCAGTGATGATGCCAAAGGCGACGCTCAGAATGGGGTTCATGAGGGGAGCCACGATCATGGCGCCGATAATGGTGGCGGTACTATTTGACAGCAGCCCAATGGAGGCTATGAGGCTCGCCATTGCGAGCAGCAGAAAAAAGCTGAAGTGTGGGATGGACGCCTGTTCCCGGGTGTAGCTCAGCTCTTCAAGGGGGATGGGCTCTTCTAAATAGATTTGCCAGTCGGCGGTGAGAACGTGCCATTGTCGTCGCAAGATTTTTAGCATAGTGGCTTGGATGCTTAATTCCCGCGTCCATATTAATGCTGGGTTAGGGTCACATGCCTTAACCTTCTATTCGATGGTTGCTTAGCAACTTGTTGAGGCTTATCTATGTTTTGCGCCATGGCGCGGTACAACCCACAGCAACGATGTTTGAATCAGATGAACTGACCTTGTTTCATCAACTGCCGGCTAAACCTGTCAACTCGCTTCACCAAGCCACTCCAGCATTGACACCGGGCAAAGTTATGAGCCAAGGACCTTAGGGGATGACAGTAAGGCTAGAAGGCAGATTTGATAGACATCAGAGCTGCTAGTCCTTGGCAATAATTGCGTCGTTTTTGAGAACGGAGACTCATCAACTCTTCCGCCAAAGAACGCCACTTTGCCATTGCTCCTCGCCATCCCTCAGAGCCCAAACCTTGTCCAAATTCACTGTGCCTTTTTCGGCTGCGCCCCCTTCTCTTCCATCCTACCCATCTATTTCTGACACCCTCTCTGTCTCACTTTGTCTCCCTGACGAGTTGCTATGACATACGCCAAGGTTATCAACAACACCAATGCCATTAATCGTTCTGTGCTCGCTCTTGTATCTTTTAGATGGTAGCCCCCACTTTTACAATCTTTAAACATCGTCTCAATTCCCCACCCACTCCGATAACAACTCAATACTTCCTCTTTTTCGTCTAAGTTTCTCAAAATATACGAGGGTGCCTTCGGTCCTTTTCCTCTTGATTTCCGCTTCCAGTAAATCGCCGGATTCATCGGTTCCAGGTTCTCCTGTTTGTGCAGCCAAATTTCAGTCCAGAAATAGCTTTGCCCCGGCTGAATTTCGACATCCTTAAGGGTCTGATACTCCCCTCCTGCACGGCTAAAATCCCCACTTTTTTTTTGGTGAAGGCAAAACTTAAGCTGTCTCTGATTCAGCCAGTACCCCAGTTTTGGACTGTGGAACTTTCGGTCTGTCACGGGTACGATTGGATACGATTTGAGTAGTCTCAGACTCAGTGGGTGACAGTCCGGCTAGAATCTTTTCTCAGTAAGCTTTGTAGGGATTGAGGTCCTGAAAAAAATGGGAGCAATACTGGCAGCGCAATGATTGATTGATTCGGATTCACCCTAGTACGCGGCTCATTTAGCCAAAATGGTCATTTTTTTGATAAGCAACCGTTCGAACTTTGAATAGTGCTTACCCCCCAGACTGCTCTTTGTCAGAGCTTTTCAGACATTTTGTCACCCCCTGGGATAAATCCCTCAATGAGTCGATTACTGATTTGCTCCACTCCAGATATTCTGGCTCTACTGGAGCTTCTAAAATAAAATAAGAACTGAAAAATTCCTTTGCGGTTGCCGGAAAAATAGACGAACTCCACGCGCCATCATCCGTATCGATGATACCGTCGGTTATCTGTGTAAGTGAGCCAGCAATTATTCCGTAGACTAGATCATGCACTAGAGTCTGACTTGAATATCTTTTGAATGTCCAATAATGTCCTATATTGAGACCTTCTTCTATCAATACTTGTTTCGTGTGGTTGGCTCCCTTTGCCTCAATTTCATCGGCCCATATATCTCGGATGAGTTGATTCGTAATTCCAAAATACGCTACCGTACCTCCTGTGTAATTAGTAAGGAAAAAGTAGGCATATTGATTTTCGTCCCATTTCATTATTCTGTCCTTACATTTTTCGGAAAAAGTTTGATCCGTAAATGATAGTATTTCGGCATCAATTCTTAAACGAGACAAAATACTATAACGCTGACAATAATGATCCAGCTTCTCATTTGAGAGGCTTATTACATCTGTAATAGAAGGAATTTTGTGAGTGGTTGGTAGAATATCAAAAGTCGTACTCATCTTTTTTACTCTGCTTCTTTTAGAAAAATTAACTCCAAGAATTTCATTTGATTGAAGGCGTTCTGCATTTTAAACCAGCGGGCGCATTCGAGCAGAAAATGGTGGTCATAGGAAAATATCCCTTGAAAGCGTTATAAAAATGAACTTTTAGGCAAAAAATTGGCATTTTCAACTGTAGCCGCATCTCCTCGGAGGACGCCCAGCGACAAAAGGGTCCGGTTACGTTATCAGTGCCGATTCCGGTGGCACCAGTAGTGCCAGTCGGGGTCATTGTGCAGGGGTACGGTCGTGTCGAGCGCGCCGT
>JBCDHF010000472.1:0-3633 GCA_038750375.1 Cyanobacteria bacterium P01_H01_bin.15 | reverse complement strand
GTAACCAAGTTTAATGAGCGCATCATCAAAGAGTTCGACAAACCTGCGTTTATGAATTGGTTTGAAATGATTGCTCCATTGCTTCGACTTCCCGGAGCGGACATGCTTAGAACGAACGTTACCGGAAAAAAGGCTATTCCGATAAGCAATCATTAGTACGTTAGGAATTATTGAACCAGGAAACCCAATGAAAGAGAATATTTGATGAAATAGAGTGAGATCAGTATCTTGCATGAGATTCTCGTATTTAATCTCATAGAACAGAGGATTATGATAGTCCCACTCCAATATCTGGCTAATGGTATTGTGCCCACTATGCTCCATCTCAAATAGAATCTTGTCATCAAAACTATCGTAGCTATTTATCTTTTGCTGATAGGTCAAGCCCTGGAACCGTTCCTTTGGTATGTGCAACCACTTTTCAGAGGACTTCTGATGATAAAAGCTGCCAGATATAATTAAATCTCTTGGATCTCTAATAATATGTACGCCACGGTAGGGAGAATGAATAGAGTCGAAGTTGAATTGGCTATGGTAGTGCAGAAAAATATCGAACTCAGGCAGTTCTCGATGACTGCTGGAATAATTCAAGTTGTAAAGCCTGCAAATTTTCTTGAATATATGATGCAACCAAACTGTTCCTGCTTTGTGATGGGTGCCGACAAGGACTTTGTTCGGTAACTTGCACTCGTTTTGAGAACTCAGCTTTGAACTGACGTGAAAGGCTTTACCTTGGAAATATAGCGACAATGCTTTAAGCAATTCCCTCTCTCTCAGAGGCAGTTTGGCGCTGACAAATTTCTGGAGCTGCATTTGGCGATTCCTAACTTTTGAATATTACTCAAACCAATTCTGCCTACTGATTACCAATCGAGCACGACTTTTTTATTCTTACCCGCACCGGGTGAGCGAGAATAATATTTTGCTCACCATAGCAAAAAACATTTTGCACAGGGGTTTTGCCTGCCAAATAGCTCTAAACTTTGGTGATTCTTGAACCGCTGCTATGTTCGTGAATAGACCGTTATGGGCCAAAAAGCTTTTAACGCAGGCAATCTAAAATTAGTGATATGGCAGCGATCCGGCGCACGACATTAAAATATACATGAATATTCTGTGCTCAAATGCTCAATTAGCCATTACTTGAAGTGATAGCAGAGAAATATTTCGCTAGTGTTTAACAGACTCTGCTAAAACTTATGCTTAGCCAGAAGAGTGTGTTTATCGAGTTGCCCACTCTTGTCAAGAGCAGTATTAAGTGGGGGAATATGATGTAGCAGACGCGTTTTTGATAAGCGCAGGTACAATCCGCTGGCTAGCTAACTTGCCGCCAAATAGGTTCCGTGCAACCGGTCCCAGTTGAAGTGAGGCGGCTCTACCCATCATAAAAAGATTGCAACCGGGCCAGCGCAGATTAGAGTCAAGGACCGGTAATCCATTGATCACTGGTAGAGGATGAGTTTCGCGGATACTGGACAATAGGTCACTGTGGGTCACATCTATTGTGCTGCCGGTTGCTAGCCAGATGCGGTCGATGGGTTGGTGAGTTATGCAATCATGAGCATCCGATTGATTACAAGTGATTTTCCAGGTATCTGCTATCCATTTTGCTGAGCGAACTTCGCACCGTTCGTAAAATGACAGCTTGCTCTCCCGTTCTAGCCGCCGCAGTTTTGTGAAGATAGCCGGGGTGAGTGAACCGCCATTCCGAGCGGATTGAATCATCTGCCAACGGGCTTCCCAATCCGGTTCAGCATCAAACCCTTTGAGGTATTTGGGACCGAGCCATCCAGGATCGGCATCAAACAGTTTTTCGTAGAAGGTGCGCCGCGCCATCATGATTACGGTTGCCCCGCGCGCGATCGCACCCAAGGCTAAATGCCCACTGGTCAGCCCACTGCCGACAATCAGCACTCGCTCCCCTTCAATTCGTAACTCACGCAAATCTATTTGGTGAGAATGGAGCAAGCGCTCACGAGGATAGGTACACGGTATCGTTCGTGTCCATTCAGGGACGTTAGGTTTGCCGCCTGCGAGCGCTAGCACCACGCGTTTAGCCACCAAGAATTGACCATTGCTCATCCACAGCCGAAACCGCTGCTTTCCCTTTGAGTAGAACAGTTCAATCTTTTGTATCCTGCCCGGAATAACCCGATCTTGGAGATCCCAACGCTGGATAACTTCTTGGCAAAAATCTCTGAATAGTTGAGTTCCCGGCAAGTCATAGGGTGGATGCAGCTCATTGGGGCGTCCTTCCGCAAAGGAGCGAAGCGCATGGGGGTTGGGGTCGGGATGATGCACAGCCGGAGAACGAAGGTGAGGAATTTCGAAGGCTGCAAACTGATGATTCCACTGGTGCATCCAGCTCTCCGCCGGATCAATGACGGCAAAACGCTGCCGCATTATTTTCTTTTTTTGCAGCAAATGGGTAACCAGCGTTAACGCTTGGGGTCCTGCACCCACAATGGCGATGTCAAGTAGTTTTGGCAAAGGGAGCCTCACTGGCAAATGTATAGTCAAAGACAGCGGGGTAGCACTGAACACACTTGCCTAATATGATAATGATTATCATTATCTCAAAATCGCTCCTGCTTTGAAACAAAATCTAATGGATTCCACTGCATTGATTGCGGTGGCCGGTCCGTCGGGTAGTGGTAAAACTGCCTGGATCAGTCAGTTCCTCCAAGACCAGCGGCGCCCTCTGTTTTACTTCTGTCCAGGTATGGACGACTGCTCGATTGATCAGGCGCAGATTGCGTATCGCTTTCCTTGGGTGAACTTGGTTCCTGAGAGTAAAGCTCACCAGATACTATCAGAACTGCCAGACGGCGCTTTGATGTATTTGGAGTTGGGCTTTCACCTGGATTTGGCCTCGCCATTTTTAGCCTCTCTACCTTGGCACAAGGTCGCCGTGTTGCCCGCGGGTTTGAACGCATCGGACTGGCATGATTGGGCTGATGAGGTGACTACGGGCAATGAAACTACGGCGCTGGCGCCCGATAATTTACCGGAGCTGTGGCGATCGCCATTATCGGGACAAGTCTTTGACCCCCAAAGTATGGATGAGATTCTGGGTGAATTAACCGGTGGTGCCTATGGAAATGTAACCCGCGTCAAAGGGATTTTTGAGCTGCCGGATGGTCGAGCCTTCCATATTGATTTTGCCAAGGGTTTACCGGGGATTGAATACACCGAATTACCTGTTCCCCAGTGGCTTGAAGGTCGCCCAAATCGTTACAGCGGCATTGAAGTAGTGGGCTGGAACCTTGAGCAGAAAAGTATTGCCCAGGCTTTACTAGACGGGTGTCTGTCGGATCAATTGATCGCTCACTACCAGGAACAATACCGAGCCCTAATTTCTGATGAAACCAGCTTAGAGGAGCGTGTTTTGACATGAAGCTAGCAGTCCTTTCTTGCATTCACGGAAACTATGAAGCGTTGAATGCTGTGTTGTCAGATATTGATACTCAAAAAGCGGAGCAGATTTACTGTCTGGGGGACCTAGTGGGCTATGGTCCCCGTCCCAATGCGGTTGTGGAAATGATCCGCTCTCTCGATATTCCCACTTGTCAAGGCTGCTGGGATGAAGACATTGTCGATGGTTTAAATGCCTGTGAATGTAGTTATCCTTCT
>JBCDHF010000471.1:0-3649 GCA_038750375.1 Cyanobacteria bacterium P01_H01_bin.15 | reverse complement strand
GCTAGAGGAAAGCTTGGCCGTCATTCTCAGTATTCCTGGGCAGCCTCTACATTACTACAGCAGATCTATTACGGCTGATGAGGTAGAAACAGCCATTGTTAATCTGCGGCGCAGCTTTTTGCCATTTACGCCGACCAAAGAACAACAAGGCTTGACCCAGCCTCTCTACAACTGGCTATTGCGCCCAGCCGAGCCCCTGCTAGCCGAAGCGGAGATCGAAACCCTCGCCTTTGTGCTCGATGGTGCCTTTCGCTCTGTTCCGATGGCCGCATTGCACGATGGCCAAGGCTATTTGATTGAACGCTACAAAGTAGCCCTAGCCCCTAGCTTAGAACTACTAACATCTGCTCAGCTGGGTACGACCGATCTCAATCTTTTTGCTGGCGGAGTCTCCGAAGCGCGTCAAGGTTTTGCCGCCTTACCCCAAGTCCAAGCCGAACTCGCTGGAATTGCCCAGGCGATTCCCCGAACCCAAGCCTTAATCGATGACGACTTTACCGAGGAACGTTTGCAGGGCGCGATCGCACAACCGCCGCTGAATGCCGTGCATCTGGCGACCCATGGACAATTTGGCTCCACTGCTGAGGAGACTTATATCTTGACCTGGGACGATCGCATCACGGTAACGGAGTTAGAACGCATGCTGCAAACTCGACAAGTCGGGTCTGACTTGCCCATCGACTTGTTGGTCCTAAGCGCTTGTCAGACAGCCCGAGGCGATCAGCAGGCAACGCTGGGCATGGCAGGCATGGCTGTACGCTCGGGAGCGCGGAGCACCGTCGCTAGTTTGTGGCCGCTGGATGATGGTGCGGCCAAAGTGTTTATGACAACGTTTTATGAGGTGCTGTCCCAAACTGGAACGAGCAAAGGAGACGCCTTGCGTGCAGCACAGTTAGAGTTGCTGGCAAGACCTGAATTTTCGGCACCTTATTTTTGGGCATCCTTATTGCTGATTGGAAATTGGCAGTAGAACTTTCTGACACTGAAACCACGTGAGATTTATTGTATGAATTCTATGCAGACTGTCATCGCAATAGCGTCTGGGCTGGACTTGAGGGGAAAGTCTTACGGGGAAAAGCCTTGCATGTCGTGCACAAACCTATGAAATATTTCTGGACTAAGCTTGACAAACTAGCTGCTACCGCCCGCGTCGGACTCCTACCCGGTTTGATTTTGCTCGGATTATTGCTGGGTGCCAGAGCCACCGGGCTGCTGGAATTAACAGAACTATATGCCCTCGACTTTGCCTTAAGGTGGCTGCCTGAAGAGACCCTTGACGAACGAATTGTTCTGATTGGTATTGATGACGATGACATTCAGGCGGCGGGACAATATCCTTTCTCAGACCGACAGCTTGCAGAATTAATTAAACAGGTTCGTGCTAACCACCCGAGAGTGATTGGAGTAGATCTATTTCGAGACTTGCCTGTCGCGCCCGGTAGTTCAGAATTAAACTCGCTTTTTCAATCAGAAGACAATCTCTTTGCGATCGACAAGGTTTTAGCACCAACCATTGCTGCACCAGAGGCCGTTCCACCCGAGCGGGTTGGATTTGTTGATGCTCTTCCTGACCGTGACGGAAAACAGAGGCGCCTTCTTCTTGGTACGCAGACAGCCTCATCAGGCTTCAGATTTTCATTTCCCCTGCTAATTGCAAAATATTACTTGGCTCAAGATGGCATTTCTATCGGAAATGGGGGAAAAGATTCGAGCGCCATTCAATTCGGGCAGGTAGAGTTACCGCGAGTCTACTCCAACACAGGCGGGTATGTACGATTACCCACTGGAACCGGGAGCGTCCAGATGATGCTTCGTTTTCGCGCGGGGAAACAAGTATTTCGCGTTTTAAGCGCATTAGATATTCAGCAGGGACATTACAACTCAGAATGGCTGCAGGATCGGATCGTTTTAATCGGGATGATGGCGCCGAGTGTTCAGGACTTTTCGCTCAGTTCTGCTACCCGTACCGAACGTGGACCCGCAACCAATGCAGCTTATAATGCGGACCTAATTTATGGTCTAGAATTCCAAGCTCATGCCATTAGTCAAATCTTAGGAGCTGTCTTGGATGAACGACCGACAATCAATACTTGCTCCGAACCAATAGAGAACCTCTGGATTATATTTTGGTGCTTAGCGGGATTCAGCATTGCGGCCTATAAGTTATCCCCCTTAAAAATTCTCTGGCTAACGATTCTGGGCTGTCTGTTGTTAGTCGCAGTTAGCTTTGTTTCAGTTTTATACGGTTGGTGGATTCCCTTAGTGCCAGCTCTCATCATTTTTCTTTTGGAAAGTATCGTTCTGGCAACCTTTTACCAACATGACCAAGTTATCCAAGATAAAGTTATAGCCGAAAAGCGGATCGTATCCCTTCTCCGGCAAACAAATGAAGAGTTAGAATTACAAGTTGATCGGCGCACAGCAGAGTTGCAAGATCTAACCAACAAATTAATTCAAGCAAAGGAGATTGCAGAACAGGCAAGCTTAGCAAAAAGTGCCTTTCTCTCAAGAATGAGCCATGAACTGCGAACCCCTTTAAGCTCGATTTTAGGGTTCGGTCAGTCGATCGCTCAAGATACAGGCATTCCCGAATTTGGTCGTAAGCGTGCGCGTGCTATAAACACCAGTGGAGAGTATTTGTTAAGCCTAATTAATGAGATTCTCGATTTATCCAAACTCGAGGTCGGTAAATACAAACTAAATGAATCTCCATTTGAGCTAACAAAAATAATAGAAATTTTGGAAACACTTTTCCGCAATCGGATTGAAGAAAAAGGTGTTCAATTCAGTATTGAAGTCTCCCCCTCTACACCAAACCTGCTCATTGGTGATGTCAAAAAAATCGAGCAGGTTGCGATGAACTTACTGGACAATGCATTAAAGTTTACGCATCAAGGAAAGATCATATTGCGAGTAAAAATTCGTCAAGAGCTTGAGCCCGAGAAACTATATTTGTTGATTGAGATTGAAGATACGGGTTTGGGAATTGCGCCGGAAGAAATCTCAAAGTTATTTATTCCTTTCGAACAAACTGCAAGCGGCATTCGATCCAACAAAGGAACCGGATTAGGTCTGTCGATTTGCCAACACTTTGTCAAGTTAATGGATGGGAATATTCAAGCCAAAAGTCAATTAGGTCAGGGGACGCTCTTCTCATTTACTGCCAAAGTAGCTCATCCCACTGAACCAAAATCCACTCAATTACGCAACCTTCGGCTGACTGAGCGGACACGTACCTCTATTCAATCATCAAAACGCTCAGCCCTAGGAGCTGCTCACCCAGAAGCGATCACTTTGGCGTTGAAGAAAATGAGTCCGTCCTGGTTAGCGGAACTACGAGAAGCGTTACTCCATCTCAATGGTCGGAAAATAAAAGAATTGTTGTCAGATTTCCCTACCGAACAAGCGACCTCAAAAGCTTATCTTATGTCGTTAGCGGAAAGCTTTGAGTACACAAAACTCATGAATTTGTTAGTCGAAGAAAGTCGCTCAGACTAACGATTCAACCTAATTTAAATGTATTTCCGTCTGAAGATTTTGCGAGTTCGAGAGCGTTCTCGCAACGCTTGACACATGCTTGGGGATTGCTCGCATCATCAGGATCGCTGACAGTGCCGCCAATATTCAAAATTAACTGAGGCGAATTGGC
>JBCDHF010000470.1:0-3655 GCA_038750375.1 Cyanobacteria bacterium P01_H01_bin.15 | reverse complement strand
TCTAAAGAAATAATTGAGCCAACTTTGCTTATTGAGAATATTTTTCAGTATATTATACTCATATTCTAATTAATTTAAGCTAACAGAATAAACCTCAATAGAGGTATTAGGTTCAATTCAGGCAATTTAAATTTAGGAAAGTCATAGATTCCGTGGGGTTAACGTCTAGCGCTAAACATAATTTTGAGATAAGCCGGTTGCCTAGTGATGCATCCTTACTTGGGCTATTCTCTCAACAGGTGAGGACGAACCCTCAGAAGAGTGCCTACCAACTATGGAATGGTATTGAAGCTTTTGACGCTCAGGGTAACTCTAAACCGCAAAACGCCTGGACTTATGGGGCATTGAGCCAGCATGTGGAAACGATTGCTTCCGCACTTCATTCCTCCTTCGGATCGAGTGAGCTGTTAGGGCAGCGGATTTTATTAGCTTATGCTGAAGGACTGGAGATTATCGCGGCGCTCTTGGCTTGCTGGCGCGTAGGTGCGATCGCAGTCCCGGTAAAACCTGTTCAGAGGCATCAAGGCTATGAACGATATCGCTTTATTGTTCAAGATGCTCAAGCTACTTGCGTTTTGACGACCCAGCATTTGCTGGAAAAGGTACGGGAGTCTGTCGGCCATGATGACGCCGCGATTCCCTGTCTTGCGACTGACACGCTTGCTCACGGGGATAAAAACGCCAGTAGTCCTTCAGTGACTAATTGGGAGATGCCCTGCCCCATCGCGCTGCTACAGTACACGTCCGGCTCCACCGGCTTGCCCAAGGGGGTGGTGCTTAGACATGACAACCTACTGCGAAATTTAGAGCTGATTCACCAGAGCTTCGGCCATAGTTCGGAGAGTCGAGGCGTTATCTGGTTGCCTCCTCACCATGATATGGGCTTGATTGGAGGGCTTTTGCAGCCGCTGTATGGTGGATTTCCGGTTCTTTTGATGTCGCCAGAAACGTTCCTCCGTCGTCCGAGGACCTGGCTAGAAGCAATTTCAGCGTTTCGGGCAACGACCAGTGGTGGTCCTGATTTTGCCTATCAGTACTGTTTGGAGCGAATTCCGCCAGAAAAGCGGGACTTTGATCTCAGTACTTGGGAATTGGCTTTCACTGGAGCTGAGCCTGTGCGATCGCAAACGTTAGATCATTTTGCCGCCGGGTTTGCAGACTGTGGGTTCAAAAAAGAAGCGTTTTATCCTTGCTATGGCTTAGCAGAAGCGACTCTTATCGTGGCTGGTGGTGAGAGAAATGCATTGCCCCGGCAGCAGATTTTTCAGCGTCAAGCGCTTAAACAAGGGTCTGCGATCACAATTTCTGAAACCGAAGCAGACAATAAGGTATCTCTGGTAGGTTGCGGAACCTTTGTGGAAAGGGGTCTGATTGTTGACCCAGAGAAAAGGGAGGAGTGTCCAACAGGAACAGTCGGTGAAATTTGGGTGAAAGGGGACTGCGTTGCAGACGGATACTGGCAGAAAACAGAGAAAGCTAACAGCGTCTTCGCAGCCTATTTAGCAGACGGAAGAGGTCCCTTTCTGAGGACGGGAGACTTGGGCTTCTTGCAAGATGACGAGCTATTTATCACAGGGCGACTCAAAGACCTAATTATTATCCGGGGTCAGAACTGGTTTCCCCAGGACATAGAACAAACGGTGCAAGGAGCTCATCATCAATTGATGGCTAACAGAGCGGCTGCTTTTGGCGTTGAGATCCATGGGCAGGAAAGATTGGTCGTTTTTCAAGAATTGAAGCGGGAAGCCCTAAGAGCTGGCGAGCATGAGAGTATTGTGGCTGCAATCAAGCCAGCGATTTCAAAGTGGCATGGAGTCCCGGTGGCAGCCATTTGGCTGCTGAAGCCTGGACAGTTACCGATCACAACGAGTGGCAAAGTGCGTCGATCCGCCTGCCGAGAATTATTCCAAGAGCGCGCTCTTACACCCGTTCATCAGTGGGCTCATGAGTTTGTGCCGGTTGTCTCAGGCGAGCACCGGAAGTCGGAATCTCTACAGCCGGTTGATCGAGATGATGTGGAGAAAGTGCAAGGGCTAATTCACTGGCTTCGAGACTATGCAGCAACGGCACTAAATTCACGATTGATGGATGAACGGCGATCGATACCGCCCAGTGTTGTATTGGATTTTGGCAATCAGGGTTTGTTGGGGATGCAGGTGCCAACTACCTCCGGTGGACTGGGACTGTCTCATCAAGGCATGTTGCAAATACTAGAGCAACTGGGGGGGGTAGACCCTACGCTAGGCCTGTTTGTAGGGCTCAATAATGTTTTGGGAATTCAGCCGATTCTTTCTTACGGGCAGCCTGGATTGCAAGCTGACTATCTTGAACGCTTAGCCAATGGTCGTGAATTGGCAGCATTTGCGTTAACCGAGCCGGGGTCAGGATCTCATCCTTTTTCGCTGCGATCAGAGGCAAGACCAACAGTTGCCGGCTGGCGATTATCCGGTGAAAAAATTTGGAGTGGGTCGGCCGCGTGGGCAGGGATTACGAATGTTTTTGTCCAAGAATATGACTCCGCCGGTAATCCGTTAGGGATTAGTGCCTTTGCAGTACCCCGCGGGACAGTCGGTTTACGACAGGGTCCTGAATCGCTCACGATGGGGATGCGGGCGATGGTACAGAATACGATTTATTTGGAAAATGCGAAAGTTAGTGACGCCTATCGACTAGGTGCTCCGGGACAGGGGATTGCTATTGCAAAAGATGCGTTGATGTATGGTCGCTTAGCGATCGCGGGGGCCTGTATCGGAGGGATGAAGCGTTGTGCTCAGCTGATGTTGCGATACAGCGCTCAAAGAAGGGTATCAACGGGAGTACTATTAGACAATCCGGTCACCTTAACTCGTTTAGGACGATTGACTCATGCAATCGCAAGCGTGGAATGCTTGGTGCAGTTAATTGTTCAACGACTTGATCAAGGTTTAGCAATTCCGGAAGAGTTATTTGCGGCCTGCAAGGTCTTGGCGCCGGAGTTTTATTGGCAGGCGGCGGATGACTTGGTGCAGTTGTTGGGCGGACGAGGATACATCGAGCCCAATTTCGCGCCTCAGATTTTGCGGGATTCTCGGATTTTGAGGATTTTTGAGGGGCCGACGGAGACACTTGCGATGTATTTAGGCAGTCGTGTCTTGTTTCAGCCCAACGAGCTTCAGGGCTTTTTTTCAGGCTTAGGTTTAGAGTCATTAGGTCAAACTCTATTCGATGCTAGTCAACGAATATTGAATCAGTATCAAAGTCCTCGAGCTCCTTTCCAATCCGGGGTTGAGGGGCAACGTCACGCTAGCTACGTAGTCGGAAATATTACCGCTTGGGTGTTGTTACTAGCGGCGATTGAAAAGGCAACTCTCCTCAAGTCTGATGGGACTGCGACTTGGGTCAGTGAGAATGTACAGCAGCTCATTACCAACGCGCTGAAGGGTGAGCCGCACTTAGGGATGGCGAGTTCAGCGACCGAGATCACTCAGGAGATTGAGCGCTATCAGCTTAGCATCGGGGACGTTGAGCAAACCCTGCCTGGCGAGGAGAAGGCTACCGATATTTATTTGCGCTCGCAAACTCAACAAACTCGGCAAACTCAAGTTCCGGTGCAATCTCAGGGCGGCCAAGTTGAGAGTCAGCCTGCGATTGTAAGTAAGCCGTCTGGTAGTACTCG
>JBCDHF010000469.1:0-3661 GCA_038750375.1 Cyanobacteria bacterium P01_H01_bin.15 | reverse complement strand
TGGGCACCGCTAAAGCGAACCGCTTTGTCTTCAATTAGACCCACTTTGACAAACTCTTTAAATCCCTTGTAAATCTTGGTGAACAAAGAACCAGAGGCCAGTGGAGCCACAATATGATCAGGCAATTGCCAACCCAATTGTTCAACCACCTCATACCCCAAGGTCTTAGACCCTTCAGAGTAGTAAGGGCGCAGGTTAATATTGACAAAGCCCCAGCCATAAGTGTTAGCAACTTCGGAACACAGACGATTGACCTGGTCGTAGTTACCTTTCACCGCCATCAGGGTGGGATTGTAAATCAAGGTGCCGAGAATCTTACCAGCTTCCAAATCAGACGGAATAAAGACACAGCAATCTAACCCAGCGTGAGCCGCGATCGCGGCTGTGGAGTTCGCCAAGTTACCAGTACTGGCACAGGACACGGTACCGAAGCCCAATTCCTTCGCGCGGGTTAAGGCAACTGAAACCACCCGATCTTTGAAACTGAGGGTCGGCATATTGACCGCATCGTTTTTGATATACAGATTTTTCAAACCGAGACGACGAGCTAAGCGGTGAGACTTAACCAAGGGGGTCATGCCAGTGCCGACATCAATGGGGTTTTCAGACGCTACCGGCAAAAATGCACGGTAACGCCAAATGGAGTTGGGACCGGATTCAATAATTTCCCGACTCACTTGCCGCCGGATCGCATCGTAGTCGTAAGCAACCTCGAGCGGTGCAAACGTCTCTTCGCAAATATGAATCGCTTCTAGGGGGTATTCTTTGCCGCCTTCCTTAGAGACAAGACTTCGAAAAGTTGGTTCAAAAGCAGGCTTCGCGATCGTGGTCTGGGTCATGGGAACAAAAATCTGAGTAGATGAGTAGATTGCGGTTTTGATTTGTTGAAGTGATGCTAACACGGCAAAAAAAACCAACGCAAACATACCCGACTTTTTTTATCGGGTATTGGTTTAATTGCCAAATAAAGGTAAAAGAAGACCAAAAACAGAAGATAAGCGTGGAATAATTTATTTAGCCGCTTTATCTAACTCTCAGTTTCTTAATCTCGGCTATAGAGAGCTTTAAAACACAATAGATTCACGCTGAGCCGCGATCGCAAAAAATTTCAGAAAAAAATTTTTAGCAAAAAAAATCCGTAGCGATCTACGGACTCACACAACAAAATTCAGGGGAATGCAAAGGATCGGAAGATCACACCATTAAACCGGGCTGTAACCATCGTTGAATTTCTTGATTGAGGCGCTTGAGATCTTGAGACAAATTCGATTTCACCCACTGGTACATAGCATCGAGCGGCGTGAAAGTCTCGCCCGTCTGCCAAGGTAAGCGCTGGCCGACAGGGGTCAAATGATTACCCGGTAGAGAGAGAGACGTGAGTAGCCCAGGGAATCGCGTCGTCAAGGGCTCGACTAACAGATCCGTTTGATCAATGGTGTCATTAGCAAATTGGATCAATAGATTGCGCCGCACTCGATACTCCGTCGCAATCAATTCATTAGTTTGCTCGGGCGTGGGCGTAAATTCTAAGTCGAAGGCTGTATCTAGTTCTAACTGCTGAACCAAGGGAATTGCCTGACGGACCGGATAGTTGTTATAGGCGAGCAACACATTTCCGCTACGCTCAACTTCGTAGAGACTGCCCATCAGTAAATGCAGCTTGCAGCCCATGCTGTGACCCAAACCATAAACAGGTAGATAACGTTCCGCTAACCAATTGGTGCGCAGCAGCCGCTCATAAATACTTTCAAACCGGCTCAACACATTGCGGGCAATTGCCGCATGATCCAATGTATTGACAAACGGAGTAGCCACAATTACAAATCCAGACTGGGCGAGTTCTTCCAATAAATAGCGATAACTCAATTGCGGAGCCGCTCCCACAAATGCCCCCCCTACAAAATGAACCATCCCCGCTGGTTGCGACGGCACCAACACCCAACTTCCGGAGATTTCCTGCCAATCCATCATGATTTATCGTTCTCAAGTTCCCCTGTATGCATCCCCCCTCAGTCCAACGGCAGCATTTCGCCAGGGTGATCGAGGGCAATAACTGCAAACCGCGATCACCTAGCAGATGACATTTCAATGAAAATTACCAGCACTTTTAATGACACTAAAACGGTCTTTAACCGAGTCTAGCCCCAAAGCACAACCCTTTTAGATATCGAGCCATATATAAGCCATATATAAAGTTAATGATGTCCCTAGGCGGCTGGACAGGGCGTTGATAATATGTGAACTGATTCATAAAAAAGAAACTGTGATACTACTCGCGAATCCATAGCAAGCACGAAATCCCTTTATATCCTTCAGTCACTGCCTAGAAAGAAGCTAATCATTCTCTTTTAAAAACCGTATATTTATTGAAATTTCTATCAATAATGTTTTCCATTTACATCTTGACTTACAACGAAGAGATTGACATCGCAGACTGTATCAAATCAGCCTTACTTTCAGACGATGTCGTCGTTGTTGATTCGTTTAGTCAGGATCGCACCTTAGACATTGCGGCTCAGTTTCCTGTACGCATTGTGCAGCATAAATTTGAAAGTCACGGGAAACAGCGAACTTGGATGCTGAATGAAGTGCCCACCAAGCATGAGTGGGTCTATCTGCTAGAAGCGGATGAACGTATGACCCCAGAACTCTTTCTGGAATGTAAGCAAGTAATCCAGCAAAATCAATATGTGGGCTACTACGCGGCTGAACGAGTGATGTTTATGGATACATGGATTCGCCACAGCACCCAGTATCCTCGCTATCAGCTCCGGCTGCTTCAGAAAGGGCGCGTTTGGTACACGGACTACGGTCATACTGAACGTGAAGTTGCCGAAGGTCCGACCAGTTTTTTGAAAGAGACCTACCCTCATTACACCAGCGGCAAAGGACTCTCTCGCTGGATCGACAAACACAACCGCTACTCCTCTGACGAAGCCATCGAAACCGTCCGTCAACTCAAATCGGGACAGGTCAACTGGCGGCATCTATTCCTCGGCAGTTCGGAGGTGGAACGTCGGCGTGCGCTGAAAGATTTATCGCTCCGATTGCCGTTCCGACCCCTGGTGCGCTGGTTTTACATGTATGTGATTTTGAGAGGCTTTTTAGATGGTCGAGCTGGATTCGCCTGGTGTACACTTCAGGCATTTTACGAATATCTGATCCTGTTAAAAGTGGATGAACTGAGACGAAACGAGATGGCCATCCCGGACAGTTTACCGGCTAAAACAGAGTCTTTAACAGCTGAATCATCAGACCGAGGCTAAACCGACGCTAGCGGCACCAGCTCAGCAAAAAATTTGCGGAAATAACGATCGATTAACGTGCGATCTCCCATCATTTGTCCCAGTTTCCGTTCTAAAGCCCCAGTCGGCAGCAAATTTTGGGGTGCCCGCGGATCACGAACAGGCTGAGAGGCATATTGGGGAACCAGTAGGGCCGTCAAGTTAGCGAGGCGCTGAGCCTTAGCAAACGCCACAGCTCCATACACTTCCAGACGAACTAAGCCATGAAAACGGTGATAGCCAACATCACCGAAAGACGGCAGTTCACGACCGGAGCGCAGGTACCAGCTATATCGCCGCCAGCTCGGAGGACCAAACTTAAAAATGGGTGTTCGCTCCCCCGGTTTTAAGCTCAACATAACGTCGGCAGCGGCATC
>JBCDHF010000468.1:0-3666 GCA_038750375.1 Cyanobacteria bacterium P01_H01_bin.15 | reverse complement strand
TGTTACAGCTGGTATTTGCCGTGCAATTGGGGTGGTTTCCGTTGGGAACCCGATTCCCGCTTGATTTAGCCGCGCCACCGACTTTGACCGGGCTTTACACCGTAGACAGCTTAATTACGGGCAATTGGCCGCAGTTTTTCACGGCGGCGTACTATCTGTTTCTGCCCTGTTTTTCCTTGGGTTTGCTATTGAGCGGGATCTTTGAGCGGATTGTCCGGGTCAATCTCAAACAAACTTTGAAGGCGGACTATGTAGAAGCAGCCAGAGCGCGAGGGATTCCAGAACGACGGATTTTGATTGCCCATGCGCTTAAAAATGCCTTAATCCCAACAATTACCGTTTTAGGTTTGACATTGGCGGCACTTCTCGGCGGGGCGGTACTGACGGAGGTGACTTTCTCCTGGCCGGGTTTAGGAAATCGTTTATATGAGGCTATTTCTACCCGTGACTATCCAACGGTTCAGGGGATTTTAGTGTTCTTTGGCGTGATTGTGGTGTTAGTTAGTATTGCGATCGATATTGTGAATGCGTTAATTGATCCACGCATTCGCTATTAAGGCCCCTGATCAAGCCTTATCGTTTTGTTGTGTTTAATGAACTTTCGTGGATAACTGTCCCGAACCGTTCATACTCTTTGCCATGCTGAAGATATAGCTTTCATCAGACCGCTTAGGACACTTCTGATTTTTAGTTGTCTAATTCATTGGGCGTTCTGGCTCGCAGCCTCCACCCTACGAAGGTGCGACGGCGATAGAAGGCGCTTTCTTCCCGATTAATTAACGCGTGGAGAGGACCGATGGATAAGATAAAGTCTGTGATCGCAAAAGACACACCAAACGTGATCGCAACGTTGCCGAAGGCGGGGGTTTACCAAAAGCTATTAGTAGCTTTAGATGATGGGGAAACTAACGAGCGAGTATTTCAGAAAAGCCTAGCGTTAGCTCAACAATTTGAAGCGAAGTTGATGCTGGTGCATTGTGTACAACCGAGTCTAGGACTGTCTGAGAGTCGAACATTTGCGACTTTGGGCGGCTATAGTGCGCTGTACAGTTGCGACATGCTGCAACTAGAGCAACAAGCAGCCGAGGAAGCTCGCGCTCGTTTAACTAGACGGTTGCGATCGCTCAGTGAGCGGGCGTCGGAAGTCGGAATCAGTGCTGAGTTTGATCCAAGAAATGGAGATCCAGGTCAGGAAATCTGTCTGGCAGCAAACTATTGGCAGGCGGATTTGATTGTCGTGGGACGACGGGGGCGCAAAGGGCTATCCGAAATGCTGTTGGGAAGTGTCAGCAATTATGTGTTGCACAACGCCAACTGCTCGGTTTTAGTTTTACAGCCCTCTGAGACCCCCTAAATTGCTGAATTTAAGCTTTAGCCTGCTGCCGCGCCGCTTTGAGCATGTCAATCAAGCGATGGTGAGCATCTTGCGAGTCGGCGAGGGCGGGCTGAAAAGGAATACGCAGAGTTTCAGTTGCCTCACCGGTTTTAACGGCTAGGTTCATGCCATCTGCGTCAATAGCCTTCATTTCGGCACTTTCAGCATTATCAGCCTGGCCGTAAAACTTAGCGTAAAGAAGAACTGCATCTGCATGATCCTCGTTCATGTGTTTGCAGATTCGATCGCTAATGGGGGGAGTAATGAGATCTGCCATGGATTTTTATGGAGTCAATGTTTTCGGTTTTGTTTCTAGCACACATTATCCGATGCCCTAACGATCACGACGCCAATTGTTACTCAAGTGAGCAGTCGGCATTTGTAGCTTTCGCCAGATCGCTTAGGACACTTCTGATTTGAGTTGCCTAATTCTACAGCGTTCTGGCACGCAGCCGCCCCCTTACGAAGGTGTCGGCTGCCATATATAATTTTTTGGGGTTCTGTCTCAACTGACTCCATGGAAATTGACAATTTTGCCCAGGCAATCGCCCTAAAGACTTCCTTAGAAAAGGCGCTACCCTTTCGTGTACATCCTCGTAAACAGCTTCTAAAAACGCTCCAGGATCCGAACATGATGACAACAACTTGACTCGAAGCCGATAAGGTCTTGTACTCGGGTGACGAAGGAGGCATTTTGCTGAGTTTAAGCTCTGTGGGCTCAAAAGAGGAGCCAGGCTACATGGTCTCATTGACCCACGTGAATTTTGACCCTGATCATGAGCTGGCGGAGGCGGTGACGGCCTATCAAAAGCGACGGATTCATCGCTTGATGTTGCAAGATCGCAAAGGGTTTGCTGCGTTACAAGCGTCTAGTAAACGGAAGAAGCGGAAGCCATCAAAAGGATTCGGTCGACCATAATACCCACCTGGGAGGTGTGTTGCCGAAGCCACGGCGAGAGGACTTTTTTTGTTTGTTTCGAACTTTTACGCCACAGACTGGTTGTGTTCCCTCACAAAGCTCTTGCGCGAGAAAGGGAATTAAATTTTCGATATTCTTTTTATATGCATCACGCCAGAGAGATCTGAGTTTTTCTCGGGCGCACTCGTTGATGTAAATGTTGTTTGATTTGTTGACCAGAAGCATCGCGACATCTTCCAGAGGTTCCACTACGGTGAAGACATAGGCACCTTTATCTCGTTTCAAAAACCCCTATAGTTCATCTATGTCCTGCTCCAGCTCATCGGTGTTTAACAATCATCGTTCCAGAACTGGGAAAGAGCTAAAAGTCTTTGTATATTAGCTCTTTCTCTTCGGTTGTATTCCGTCGCGCTTCACCATGGTGCGGCTTAAACGTGGTCTGCTCCTTGTTTAACCGCCTTTTGGGCGCGCTGACGCTGAATACCGACCGCAACACCCAGCACACCGAGACCCAACATGTTGGCTAGCGAGGATGCCTCCGGAACAGGTGTAAATATTTCGGGGTTCCCAAATTTCTCTGGAGGTGGTTCCGGTTCTGGCGAATCAGGTTTGAGCATGCCATTTAACGTATAAGCGTACCGAGCATTAATTTTTTTGCCGATATACTTCGCCTCAAAATTAGATGGACCGCTGATTAGGTTAATTTCACCCGATATTCCGTCGTTTGTCACTTTTTTGGTGTCATACCAATCAGTGCCACTGAACATAAAGGATAAAATCTTATGAGAGTCCTCCGGGTCGGTTGTGATACTGGTTATTGGAATAGGAAGGGTTTTGAACTTTGAACTCCTTCGTCTTCCATTCGAAGTGTATGTGGTAGTGTCAAATACCACCGTACTCTTGGTAGTGTCTAATGTGTTGTCATCTTTTTTGACTATGTGATAGATCACCTCAAACTCAGTTGGACCAGAGTAGCGTTTTAGATAATTGGTGGCGTTCGTCACGTCTTCATCGGTCGAACCATCGACTTTTTCGCCCATCCCAGTAACATCGCCCTTAATGTGTATAGAGCCATTGAGGGTGGCAGCATTAGCAATAGTTTGATCATTTAAAAACACGGTGCATGCTAGGAGGAAACTAACTGATAGTCCTGGCACTAAGGTTCTTTTTTTCATTTTTATCACGTTTTTGATAAAGGATATTTTTGTCTGTTATATGAGTTATCATACTGCTAAATAAAGATGTTTAGAATTCTGCTTAATAATTTAAAAAATATCGACCCCTGAGAAGATATTTTTCAACGCTTACTATGGTGTATTGAGCATATTAGTCATATATATTACGCCCTCAAGAGTCTAGTCTGGAAATTGAT
>JBCDHF010000467.1:0-3673 GCA_038750375.1 Cyanobacteria bacterium P01_H01_bin.15 | reverse complement strand
GCTTTTTTTTGGGCGTTCAATGGGAGTCTCCATCACATCCACCGCGATTAACACTAACTCCTGCTTCAACCGTTTCTTCCCCGTAGATGGAGTTTTTGGCTCTCGCTGAGAATTTTCTCCACGCGCTGGATGCTCCGACAGATAGTCGCTTCTGAACATTGCCATTTCTGGGCCATGAGGAAGTACGTCCGATATCCCCGCCAGTATTCCAAGGTAATGAGCAGTTGGTCTTCTACGCTGAAACTTGTTTGTCTGCATCGTTGTGCCTTTTTCGGCAGTCCCTCCTTCAGCTCTTCTACCATCTTTTTAAAGACTGGCGGGGTTACTCCGCGGTACCGGCGGAAGTCGCGGGGATTCAGAATTTTCAAATAAGCGTAATTGATTTCATTGTTTGGGTACCATGGCTTTCTTCATTTGCCTCTTTTTCTATTCGTACAAGAGGTCTAATCGTCATCAAGTAATGTCGAATAAAAAAGTTGAGTAGATATTCTGCCAACCCCATTTGTCTGGAAGGTAGCATAGACTCATTGGTGAGTAATCCGAACCGGGTATGGTGGCGGCTCTGGAGTTGGATTCCATGAATCACTATTTGCTGACTCACCCAAAATTTCTAGCAGTCAAGATTATGGCAATCGCCACCGTTCGACTATGGCGCTAAAGTTGAAAGTCAGAGATATGCTAGTTGGCACAATAATTTCATGGTCTCCATTAACGAAAACTACCTCAAACTAAAAGCAGGCTATCTGTTTCCCGAAATTGCCCGTCGGGTCAAAGCCTTTACCGCCGCTAATCCCGACGCACCCATTATCAAATTAGGCATTGGCGACGTTACCGAACCGCTTCCTGCCGCTTGTCGCGAAGCCATGGTAAATGCGATCGCAGACATGGGCGATCGTGAAAGCTTTAAAGGCTATGGACCGGAACAGGGCTATGGTTGGCTGCGGGAAAAAATTGCAAAATTTGATTTCCAAAGCCGAGGCTGCGATATCAGCGCCGATGAAATTTTTGTGTCCGACGGGTCCAAGTGCGACAGCGGCAATATTCTCGATATTTTTGGCGATGACAACAAAATAGCGGTATTCGATCCGGTGTATCCGGTTTATGTGGACACAAATGTCATGGCTGGGCATACGGGTCCCGCTGATGAAGCTGGAAAATATGGCGGACTCACTTATCTGGCGATTACGGCGGCCAATAACTTTACCGCCGCTCTGCCTCCAGAAAAAGTAGACCTTATCTACCTGTGTTTCCCGAACAACCCAACCGGAGCGGTGGCTAGTCGAGACTATTTGCAGCAGTGGGTTGACTACGCTCGTGCCAATGGGTCCATTATTCTCTTTGATGCAGCCTACGAAGCATTTATTACTGATGAGGCCATTCCCCATTCCATCTATGAAATTCCGGGTGCGCGCGACTGTGCGATCGAGTTTCGCTCTTTCTCCAAAAATGCGGGATTTACTGGCACACGCTGCGCCTTAACTGTCGTCCCCCAATCCTTGGTCGTGACCGCCAGTGACGGAAACGAAGCACAGCTCTGGAAACTCTGGAATCGGCGTCAATCCACTAAATTTAATGGCGTTTCTTATGTTGTCCAAAAGGGTGCAGAAGCCGTCTACAGTGAAGCGGGACAAGCTCAAATTAAAGCGCTGGTTGGATTTTATCTAGAAAATGCTCGTATTATTCGCGAAAAGCTCATCGCAGCTGGCTTCACGGTATATGGAGGTGTTCATGCGCCTTATATCTGGGTGCAAACTCCAGACGGTCTAAGTAGCTGGGACTTTTTTGATCAGCTCTTAGCCAAAGCCAATGTGGTGGGTACGCCGGGTTCTGGATTTGGCGCTGCGGGTGAAGGATACTTCCGCATTTCTGCCTTCAATTCCCGCGAGAATGTGTTGGAGGCGATGACACGCATCACGAATCAGTTTGCCCAGTAGGTTGACCGGGTTGTAAGCGGCCTTGGAGTTCACGGAGCTGCGCTAAGCACGACGGAATCTCCTGTAACGCTTGCCAGAGTTGAGGGAAGGTGCGGCTAAAAATATGCCACCCTAACGCCGTACCGCCCTGCCCGCCAATTTGGACATGTTCATCCTGAAGACGTGTGACCAAGAGCGAACTCCCTAAGTTGGGATGCACCAGATCACAATACAAGGCATATTGAGGCTCGATGGTGGAGTCTTGTTTCATCCATTTTTTTAAACAGGTCAGGATATTCACTTGAGTGGGAGGTGGTGGGAGTTTTGAGCCTTTAAGATGCAACTCCTCAAACAAAAAAGGCTGCCAGTCGTACCGTCCCCCTCGCAGATGCTGATCTAAAAATTCCAATAGAGTTTGTTGTGTTTCTGGCGTTAGGTTTCCATCTGCATCGGTTGTGTTGAGTAACGGCAACGTTTTTTGGAGCACGTAATATCGCAGCACAGCTGTATATTCGAGGGAAGCCCGGGCAATAGACCCGTACAGTAGAAAGTTTTCAGTGTTGAGCGCATAAATGAGAGCATCCGTCAGCGCAAAAAGTTTATTCACATACACGGCATATAGCGCCCGTAAATAATGATCGAATAACTCAGCTGACGATTCCGGTGGGTCCCAAGTAAACGGATGTCTTCGTAGCTCAGCCAAAAGTTCCCAACGAGCCTCAAGCTCATCGAGGCTACTCTGGAGGTCCGGTGATAATTGAGCACGGACGGTAGGCAAAATACGCATTTTCACACTCAAATGACAGCTAGCAGATCTTGCAAAACACTGTTTAGCCGCTTACCTAGACTACGAAATGCGGTTTTCGTCGAAGACCCAGACCCGGACGAATGATAACTAAACGCGATCGCGATCGGTCAAAATTTCATAGCCAGTGTCTGTCACGAGGACTGTGTGCTCGTATTGAGCTGAGAGCTTTTTGTCGGCCGTAACCACGGTCCAACGATCTCGAAGCACTCGCGTGATAGGCGAGCCGGCATTAATAATGGGCTCAATGGCCAAGGTCATGCCCTTACGCAGTTTGACATTAGGCAGCTGATAGGTCCGTGCGTGGAACACAGACGGCTCTTCATGAAGATTTCGGCCCACACCATGGCCGGTATAGTCCTCCACAATCGAGTAGCCAAACGGCTTGACGTAATCTTCGATCGCACCCGCTATGTCTAAAAGATAATTGCCCGCCTTAACCTGTTCAATACCTTTATACAAAGCGGCTTCTGCTACGGCTAACAATTGGGTCGCGTCTTCTGAAACATTCCCGATCGGGATGGTAATGCAGGAATCTCCGTGATAGCCGCCTTGATAGGCACCAGTGTCAACCTTCAAGATGTCACCTGCTCGAATTGTCCTTTTGCCCTTGGGGATGCCATGAACGACCTCGTCATTGAGGCAAGCACAAATGGACGCGGGAAATCCATAGTAGCCCTTAAAACTGGGTGTCGCGCCTAACTCTCGGATGCGTTTTTCGGCATGCTGATCAAGATCAAGCGTGTTCATTCCCGGCTGGACCATCTCCGCGATTTCCTTTAGTACAATCGCCACAATTTCGGAAGAGCGACGCATTATCTCAATTTCGCGTGGAGATTTAATTTCCACGCCGCGGCTCCGTTTACGAGGAGCGGGCAGTCCAGTTGAGGGGTTTTGGGTCGGTTTTTTCTTAATTAAATTCGTCAGAATATTCACAACTGTTGGGGCATGGGCG
>JBCDHF010000466.1:0-3679 GCA_038750375.1 Cyanobacteria bacterium P01_H01_bin.15 | reverse complement strand
TTTTGGAGCGTACCTTAAAGACAAGTCCAAGCTATCAACCCCAAATTGTCCGTGCCATCCGCATTCATACTGAAGCTACAAGAACTTTGGCCGACTTTTTTAGGTGGGCTGGCATTCTATACAATCTTGCCCCTGCCTCGAAAATGGCCACTCAATATTAATCGCTGTTCTTTGATGGCCCCCCTAATCGGATTGATCGTTGGTGGTCTGCTTGGACAGCTCTGGGGTCTTGTGCAATGGGTCAGAGTCCCCCAATTCCTAAGTAGCGCCTTGTTAGTGGGGGCATGGGTTTTACTGACCGGCGGGCTACATCTCGATGGTGCTATGGACACAGCCGATGGCTGGAATGTCAATAATCCTCGGCAACGACTGAGTGTGATGCAAGATAGTCGGACAGGGGCTTTTGGCGTTATGGTTTGCGTGGTTTTACTGGGACTCAAGATTAGCGCCTTAGCCGAAACTTCTTTGTTAGTCCCGTGGATTTTGGCGGGAGCCGCAGGGTGGGCTCGTTGGTCTCAGGTCGTGGCGATCGCGGTTTATCCTTATTTGCGCGGAGAAGGCAAGGGGAAGCTGCATAAAGATCACTGTCATGTTCCGGGCGATTGGCTCTGGGGACTGGTCGTCTTGTTGATATTTTTGGGAATTCAAGGTCTGATTACGCAGCGCTGGTGGGCGTCAATTTTGCTTGCGGGAGGCGGAGGTTCTGCTGGCATTCTCTTTGGCTGGTTAATCTACTGGCGGTTTGGCGGTCACACTGGAGATACTTACGGCGCTGTTGTTGAATGGAGCGAGACTTTTTATCTCTGCCTCGCTTGTATCTATCTGAGCTAGGAAGGTGTAGCCTTCGCCAGACCGCTTAGAGCACCTTGTGATTTGGAATTACTTAATCTCAAAGCGTTCTGGCACGTAGCCGGCCCTCGACGAAAGTGGCTACTGCTATAAACCCTTATGTTCATTGCCATTCTGGGGTAATCTGACTTCTGGACTTACTTTGATGTTTTGAGGTCAACGCGGTGGAACGGACGTTTTTGATGATTAAGCCTGATGGCGTTCAACGGGCTTTAGTGGGTGAAATTATCCAACGTTTCGAGAAGAAGGGATTTAAGTTAGTGGGTCTGAAGCAGCTATCCGTATCCCGGGAGTTGGCAGAAAGTCATTATGCTGTCCATAAAGAGCGTCCTTTTTTTCAAGGATTGGTTGAATTTATTACCTCTGCTCCGGTGGTCGCCATGGTTTGGGAAGGTGACGGGGTTGTCTCCTCTGCTCGTAAAATAATTGGAGCAACAAATCCTTTAAATTCAGAGCCGGGGACAATCCGAGGAGATTTTGGTCTTGATATTGGTCGGAATTTGATTCACGGTTCTGATGCTATCGAAACTGCGAATACAGAAATTGCCCTGTGGTTCAAAGAAGATGAGCTTTGCACTTGGGAGCCGTCTATTCAGTCTTGGTTAGTTGAGCCCTAAGTCAGAACTAAAGTATCTGTAGACGTCGCCCCCTTCGTAAAATGGGTGGCTGCGCGCCAGAATTTTTTTAATAAAGCAGCTCAGTATCGGTGCTGTCTGAAGCCATCTGGCGAAGAGGATAAAAGTGGGTGTGCCCGGTCGCAGTTTGATGACTTAATCGGATTTGCGATCACGGCTAGCCCACTTTTGCTATTCAGACCTGATAGGATTGGAGCCAAACCAATTAATGGTAAATAAATCCTACGGCTCTTAATCCACTAAAGCAGCAATACAGTCTATTTCCACTCGCACATCCTTGGGTAAGCGGGCAACTTCTACACAGGCCCGAGCAGGTGCTGTAGCCGGATCAAAATAACCGGCATACACCTCATTCATCGCAGCAAAATCTTTCAAATCGGTTAAAAAAACTGTCGTTTTGAGCACCGACTCCCAACTGGCGCCAGCAGCGGCCAAGACAGCTCCGACGTTGTCTAGTGCCTGCTTGGTTTGACTAGCGATATCCTCTCCCACTAACTCTCCCGTGGCGGCTTCAAAGGGAATTTGACCCGACACAAACAACATCCCCCCTTGAGCGACGCCTTGAGAATAAGGTCCAACCGGTTCGGGCGCTTGAGATGTGTAAATGATTTTTTTCATAATTTTTATAGATAGGGACGTGGACGCTGATGATGATGACGGTACCGGCGATAATCGCGCAAAATTTGTCCGTGGTCAAAACATAGAGCTTGCGGTAGCGACCACACATTAAATATTTCTAGATTTCGAGCATCGTCGGCGGCTTGGGGAGCGCCCGCTGCGATCGCAATAAACACAATGCTGATTGTATGTTTGCGATGATCTCGGGCGGGATCAGAATAGACATAAAGTTGTTCAACTAGTTCCACAGCTAGAGTGGTTTCTTCTTTCGCTTCTCGCAGGGCAGCGGCTTCTACAGATTCACCCACATCGACAAATCCCCCGGGAATAGCCCAGCCCAACGGTGGATACTTTCTATCGATGAGCACGATTGGGCGCTGTGGACGATCGATCAGCTCAATGATAATGTCACCAGTGGGTGCAGGGCTAGGAGGCGTCATGGACTAGACCGAATCACTACAGATTAAAAACTATCGACTTCAGACCGAGCGCGATCGACTTCCACCTGGCTCTTTAAAAATAGATTTCCGGCTGCATCATTTTGATAAACACAGCTAATTTGGGGACTCCCGGTCAAAGGACCCGTATAGGCAAACGTATTCATGCGGCGTTTGCAGTCCCGCACTTGTTCTTGGCTAACTAGATTGGGCTTTTCTAGAATCGACCAGTTATTCGTGCGCAAAACACAGCCCGGCTGCATTCTCGGCTGGGATAAATAAACACTAAATGGATTCAGTGACACAAACAGGCGAATATCAGAGACGATGGCACTCGCACCGAATTTGACACAGAGTTCTGGATCGGGAGCGCTACGATCGATTACTTCCCGAGACGCCACGTTTTCAGGATTAAAACTCGCGGTGGATGTAAAGGCAATGCCCAACCCCATGCCCAACGCGAAGGCCACACCTAGTAACGATAGGGTTAAAAAGTTGAGTTTATCTCGCCAACTATTTCCCTCATTTCGAGGGGGATTTGAGCGAGCATTGGGAGACGGTGTCCCAGGGCGAGAACGATAGCGAGGAGATGGCGGGGGTCGGCGAGGCATGGATCGATCAAAGAGTTCGTAAAAATTTTCTGGTTCCCAATAGATTAATCAAGATTTTGTGAATCTGATTAGAGGGTTCAATCGGGATTACCTTGCTTGACTTCTGATTGGGGTTCTGATGAGGACGTTGAGTCGTCTGAGATCGCAGAAGCTTCATAAACGGAGAGATCTTCAACCCGGGGGAGTTCTTCAATGACCAGCTTAGCGGGAGAAGTATCGCCAGATAATCGTTTGAGGAGCTGAGGGCGTGGATCGTGAAAAAGGTAAATAATTTCATCCCCGACAGACCAGTCTTCTGTGGCTTGAATAATGCGCAAAACGTCCTGGCGTATGAGTAGTAACGGTAGCAGTTCCCCCTGGCTGATGAGCGACCCCAAATGAGCCTTTTGTTTGCTAAGCTGACCGCCTTTAAGAGTTGTGCGGCCTAATTTAATTTGCTCATTGCGTAAATGAGTATTCCAGGTTTTGATCGGCACTTGCTCGATAAACGCCGCCTGAATCCGTCCGAGAGGCGTTTTGCTCTTTTTTG
>JBCDHF010000465.1:0-3700 GCA_038750375.1 Cyanobacteria bacterium P01_H01_bin.15 | reverse complement strand
ACATACTCAATTACTATATTTTGAAGCGTAAATCATTCATCCGTTCGCTCAAATAATGACCGTCTTCTCAACGACTCCAAAGTCTCTAAAAGCTGTTGAGTCGAAATTGACTCCAGAATATCTTCCTTAAGCATTTCAATCGATGTCGGTTCCCGGTTGATGGCCAGCCAGTACATTACCGACTGCCCCAATTCCGGCAATCTTTCAAACTGCTGCTCCAACAAATCTCGAATATCCCCAAAAAAGCCCGGCCCCTGTGCCAAAAATTCCTCAAGATTGCCGCCAAATAATCCCTGAATCGTGTTCGCTGCAATCTTCAACGCCAACGGGTTGCCACTGTAATAATCAAAGACCTGCTTCCATTGGGTATCGTCATCACCCAACCCTTCAGCCCGCAAAAATTCCTGTCCGGCATAGTCCTCCAATCCGCGCAATTTGTACGACCTGACCGGACGATTTCGCCCCTCAATTCTGGCAACTTCTCTTGGCTTCTCGCGACTCGTGATAAGCAGACAACTCTGGTGGCGGAGTTCTCCAACCTGTTGAATTAGCGTTTCATACCCCTCATACCCAGCACGATACTGGCCTGCCTGAGCCCCTCCTTCTAAAATCGACTCCATATTGTCGAGCACCAATAAACAGCGAGCCTGCTGCAGGTAGTAAATGAGCCGCTTCACCAATTCGCCGACCGTATCCGGTAAAGCAGTTTCCTGTTGGCCCGATCCAAACTTGATGAGGTCAACCAGAATCTTCTCCACCGGGGGCGCTTCTCGTAAGCTGCGCCAAATGCAGTAGTCGAATTCCGATTGAATACTTTCGACTAATCTGACGGAAAGCGCTGTCTTACCGATGCCTCCCATCCCAATCAAGGCGACCAATCGGCAACCATCATTCGCAATCCACTGCCGCAGCAACAGTAACTCAGCCTCACGACCATAAAAGATGGCGGCATCAGGAGCTTCCATCAGGTCTTGTCGGGATTCGCAGCGGGGGCTTGATGCGGTTTGCACGATGCCTGACGGTTCAGGCAAACCGTAGTCAGAAGCCTCTACTTCTAGGTCAAAGGCTTTGAATAAAGCTCGAACTGAAATTTCGTCAGTGGGTGCGGCGCGATCGCGAATCTTTCGGATCGTCTTAATGCTGAGGCCAGCGCGATCGCTCAACTCACTTTGGGTAAACCGCTTGCCTAATTCCTTCTCAATAGCCTGGGCTGCTGAGATCGCTGCTTCTAATCGGTCTGCCCCTCGCTGAGTCAAAACAACACCGCGCGATCGTTTAGGACGTTGGCTCATGGTTCAAAGGGGCCGTGACGACATCAAACAATGGGGAAGTTAAGGGAAAGTTCCCGACCTCTAAGCCGATAGTAGGCGATCAACTTCAAGCCTGTTGATCTTTCAAAACGTTTGTCATGAAACGCTTTGAGCATTCGGCCATAAATTCCCGCTAACTTTTTCGGCGTTGCTGAATTAAGGGATGAACCTGGCAGGGACTGGAACATCATCGGGCGTTGCTGAATTACGGCATGAATTTGCCCCCCAGCCCCCAATTCTGGGGGAGCCGGATTTCTCAAAGTCCCCCAGAATTGGGGGATTTAGAGGG
The DNA here is from genome assembly GCA_038750375.1 of Cyanobacteria bacterium P01_H01_bin.15. Lineage (GTDB taxonomy): Bacteria > Cyanobacteriota > Cyanobacteriia > Cyanobacteriales > JAAUTE01 > JAAUTE01. The sequence continues at coordinate 2,101 of JBCDHF010000465.1, read as the reverse complement.
CAAGATCGCTAACAACTCAGACAGATTCATATTTCGATTCAGCAACGCCCGATTTGCGTCGTATGACGACCTGGAAATTCCCGGCATTCTCTATCTACCCCTGCAAGCCAGCGAAAACGACCCTGTGCCAGCTCTAGTGTGGGTTCATGGTGGGCCTGGAGGTCAGAGCCGAGTCGGCTATTCAGCACTGATTCAGTATCTGGTCAACCATGGCTATGCCATTTACGCCATCAAAAATCGCGGTAGCTCCGGCTATGGCAAGACGTTTTATCACCTAGACGATCGCAAACATGGCGATGTTGACCTGAAAGATGTGGTGGCCAGTAAGCAAATGCTGATCGAGACGGGCCTCATGAATCCCCAGCGCATCGGCATCATCGGCGGCAGCTATGGAGGATACATGGTACTGGCGGCTCTAGCCTTTCGCCCCGATGTTTTCGATGTGGGAGTGGACATTTTCGGCGTTGCCAACTGGGTGCGCACTCTGCAAAGCATTCCGCCTTGGTGGGAGTCTCGTCGCAAAGCCCTAGAACAGGAGATGGGCGATTTTGACGATGAAGAGTTTTTGAGAGCGAAGTCACCGCTGTTTCACACGGAACATATCGTGAAACCCCTGATGGTGCTGCAAGGAGCTAACGACCCCCGAGTGCTCAAAGTGGAATCTGACGAGATTGTTGAAGCCGTCAAGGCCAGAGGTATTCCGGTGGAATATGTGGTTTTTGAAGATGAAGGTCATGGCTTTGTCAAAAAGGAAAATCAGATTCGCGGGTACAAAGCCATTCTTGATTTTGTGGAAGCTTATCTCCAGTGATGTGAGTGCTTTTCAAACCCCTACTGTACCCGTCAACCCTACCTGAAAGGGCTTAACGTCCCTGGCACGAAGATTAGCACTCGGTCGACTGCGTGGATAATGACACCATTAATGCAGGGGCGCAATAACGATATCCTGCCAGTTTCTGACCGCCTTGCTCCCCATCCCCAAGGCCCTTAACAAGGGGATGCGACCTAACGCAGCCGTCTTAAAGGGGAGGAGTCAGGTGTTCGCTAAGGAAATTAATGGCGGTGTCGATGCGGACAATTGCGGTTTCTAAGCTGCCGCCCTGCAACCCTTCAGCCAGGTAATGCTCGAGATAGCCCAGCTCGATGACCAGACTTTGGATGAGCAATCTGAGACGACGCTGGCATGTAGAGGCGTGGGTTGTTGATCGGGGGTGGTGTGCATCGCGATAAGATCTGTGGTTGGTTGACCATATTGATCTCGTGTCTACACTTTTTGCACCTAGTCTCAAAATCTCAACAGATCTATCGTTGTATAAAACAGCTAGTGTAACAGAAAGGTTGAATAAGCCTTGCGCAACCGAAAAACTATGCTCTAAAAGCTTTCCTGTCACTCAAATGAAGTGGCAAAATGCTGCTCAAAAAAACTTTTACAGCCAGAAATCGCAGCTGGACTATTAGTCTAGGATTCTTGTAACTCCCACTTTTTAGTATCATCGCTGAAAATTAATTTATCTGACTCGTAGGTGTGCTTGATCCATTGCCAAAGGGCATCTTGTTCACCATGAGTTCCTGATACTGGCGGCTGGCTCTCCCCTTCATGAGACAAATATCCATTACTACTGCTTAGGTCATAGTTGACGACATCATTCCAATAAGTTTCAAACAAAGTAAAAATTTGATCCCGCCAAATCTCCTCAGGGTAATAACCCGTCTCCATTACAATGAAGTACAGGTTGATTCCATTCCCCTGCGCCAACAAATCTCCGATAAATTCATGATCGAATGACAAGACATATCGATTTTCATTCCAGGCAATATTTTTTACAAATCTTTCGAACTCATTAGCATAGATCAGAGAATCATCCTGAATGCTAACGAGGTCATACCCTTGGGATGAAAGCCATCTCGAGAAAACTGGTTCTAGAACTTGACTATTTCTTAGTCGAGGATAAAAATTCTCTGAAAGCCATGCTTGATAAGCTGTTTGAGAATCAGTTATCAATTTTTGATAAAATGAGTTTTCATCTTGGTTGCGGGAGGCATTCCCCACCCGAATGAAGAAGTTGTCAGGGGTATCTAAAATTGGATTTCGATAGTCATT
>JBCDHF010000464.1:0-3718 GCA_038750375.1 Cyanobacteria bacterium P01_H01_bin.15 | reverse complement strand
CCCCCTGGGCCCGCTCCCCTTGTTTTTGTGTTCATTTATGAACAAAAAAACTCGGGGGGGGGCGTCGGACAAATCATTGTTGGTGCGAAAAATGGCAAATTTGCCGGTCAAGGAGTGAATGATCTAGCGCCTAATATGCTGGGAACTGGGACTCTGGAAGTTCGCCGAGGCAGACTTCAGATCGCCGATTTTCCTGTATTCGGATCGGTACAACTTCCTGCCGATATTCTGGGGACCGGACGTCTACTCTTCAGTGACCAAAACGTAACCCTTGCCATTGGCCGTCCGCTAGTCAAAGATGTTGAGCTAGGCGGCACCTTGGAAATTTCGGGTGACAATACGCTTTTTTTGTCTGGCCAAAAGAAACTAACCATTGACTTCGATACGCTCAAATTCACGGAAGATGGCGGCATATTCTCTACTGGAAGTGGCCGAGGCATCCACCGTTTTGAGAACCTAGTAGTGGAGGCAGCGGCCTCTCTTAGCGTCGGTAGTGGTCAATTTTTGGATTTCTTGGGAGGTCACAGCGACAGTGATGCTGCACTCACTTTGGCTGGAGCTGGAACCGTCAGATTCCTAGGGGATACGACCCTCGCTGGCTCTCTAGATATTGAGGGCGGTGTGTTAGAGGTGCAGAATGGGACGACATTAACGGTGGGTAATCTCATAACCCTTAATGAAACGGCCTTCGAGCCTGGGCTTTATGCCGTCAGCGATTTAGATGGCTTCTCCGAAATTATCGGCTCCGGATTTATTAATGTGGTTGAATCGGCGATGTCCTTCCCACTGGTTGTTCAAGCTGATAATTTTGTTACCGATGAAGCCACGAGTATTACCGGAAATGTCTTTGCGGATAACGGCAGCGGTGTCGACAGTGGTGAGGGGCTATTTGTAAGTGAGGTTAATGAGCAGGGTATTATTCCCAATCTACCAATTACGCTGCCGTCGGGTGCTCAGCTAACGATTGATGACGAAGGCAATTTCACTTACGACCCTGACGGTCAATTTTCCTTCTTGAATGGCACTGAAGTCAGTACGGATTCGTTTAGCTACACCGTAGAAGATGCCACGGGGCAAACTGCTCAGGCGGTAGTCTCGATTGACATTAACGGCATTGATGCGCCGCCAGTCGGCTCTTTCCAAAAGGTTGGCACTTTGATCTATGGTCTGAGTAAGAATTCCCAGGAAGTTATTACTTTTGGCAGTTCAAATCGCAAAAGGACGACGTTGGCTCGCACCCCTTTTATCGAAGGCGATCAGCCTGCAAATGCCACGCCTGAGCTGCAATTTAGTAATCCAGACACGCTATACGTCGGCACGACGGGAGTTGGCGTAATTGGCAGCGGTTCTGACACCACTATTTCCGGCAGTGAGAGTTTGCAACTTCGCCTCAGCGGTAGCAGTGATACAGATGATTTCAGCCGTGCTAATACTGTGCTCCTGCGCCTCAGAGCTGATGCGAATACCCAAGTGTTGGTGAGCGGGCAATCCTCGCAAGGAGAGACCCTTTTCTCTGAGGCGGTGGACCTGACTCCGAACTTGTTAGCTGGTAGCGGCGATTACAAGGTTAATTTGAGAAACCTAATTCCGTTTCAGCAGCTACAGCTGGAATTAGGCGCTGCAGACGGAGCCGGCCCCATTGAAGGATTTAGCTTGGTTTACGCCAGATTTACGGTCGGTGTTTAATCAATTTTGGCAACTTTCTCTACCTTGCGATCGCAAACCCCGAAGTAATCTTTTCATTCCTCCATGCACACCCCCCAGATCCCAATCGGTAGCGGGGCGGTAACGCTGTTAAGCTTGATTAGAAAAGCGGTTGGGTCTGGCCCAACTAGCCGATCTATCTATCTCTTGGAGTGAAAGCATAAACCCATGATTTTTCCTGGCGCATCGGTCAAAGTGATCAACCCGGACGATACTTACTACCGTTTTGAGGGCTTGGTGCAGCGAGTCAGCAATGGCAAAGCAGCGGTGCTATTCGAAGGTGGCACCTGGGATAAGTTGGTTACTTTTCAGCTTACGGAACTTGAAGCGGTTAAAACTGGACGGAAAAAGTAGAGCCCTGTCCGCTTAGGTGTATAGCAGTCACCCCCTTCGTCAGGTGGGGACCGCATGCCAGAGTGCTCCAGCATTAGGCACTTCAAAACCAGAAGTGTCTTATAGGGATCTGGCGAAGGCGACAATCATTCATTGAGGTGCGATCGCAAATGGTTCGTGTTCCGCTGCCGCAATTTGCGACCGATGACCGAGAACCGGGTCATATCGGCGAAGTCATTGAAACCGCGACCACTGAGTTTGTGGCGCAGTGTTTGGAGCCAGAGACGTTAGATTTTCCGGCTATGCCGCCTTTTGGGAGTTGGGTGAAAGCGCAGGACGAAGAAAGCGGAAACCTAATTTTGGCGGTCGTCACCTACGTCACCACTTGCCCCATCGATTCTGTGCATCGCGCCCGAGCCTTAGGTATGTCTCTGGAAGAGTTGCGAGAACAGCAGCCTCAAATCTTCGCCATGCTCAAAACAGAATTTCGGTCTGCGATCGCAGGATTTATTGATTCGCAACAAAAACCATTTCAGTATTTGCCCCCCCGTCCGCCCCAGATCCATCAGGCGGTGCATAAGTGCACGGCAGAAGAAGTGCTCAGCTTCACGACTGAGTTCGATTTTTTAAGAATGCTGCTCCAAGTGAGCGATGTCCCCACAGAAGCATTAGTCGGTTCTGTACTCCGCGATATTTATCAGCTTCGCAAATGCGATCGCAGTTGGTTGGTCGCAGCCGGACGTGCGTTGAGTTTGTTGATGCGGGATAACTACGACGGCTTGAAATATATTTTGGGTCAAATTCATTCAGTTTAGTCGCCGTATTAGATTGCCTTGCAATTATTCTAGTAACCATCAAAGTAAGACATCTGAATGGGATGTTGATTTCAGTTGCGATCACAGAAGCTAATTCTATAGATTTGCAATGAATTCGTCTGACAAATTGTCGTTCTCATTGTTTCTATCTGTTTTGGCGTTTGTGATTTGATGTCATCATGCCTTACATTTTGTTATACAACGGGAGACGAGACCTCAACTCAGGTATTGCGGCATCGCTTACTAGATGCTCAAAACTGATATACCTGGCACATTCAAAATCTTAATGTGATTTAGATTTTGGTTTAAGTTTGGCAGACTAGCGCTTCGTGCCATAAGGATATCTGGAACTCTTGCCTATGAATTTACTCCCCAAAACCAGGCGTGTAAGTCAAACCGATCAGCAAGCCTTCTGGACTGATAAACCTGGCGACCATTTGCCCCCAAGGCTCTGCTCTGGATTCATGTATAAAGTCCTGACCCTTCGTCTTCATTTCTCGTACGGCAGACTCCAATGCCTGGGAGTCCGACAGCTCAAACTCAATCGTCGCCGTTGGAATAGGAACCGATTCTGGCCATTTATCTTGCCCAAAACAAGACTGAGCAGCCATTTTTAGCGGCCAAACACCAAAATGATTGGCGCCAGAGAATTTGTCCATATAGTTATATCCATCTTGGGTCTTCAGAGGTAAGGCAAGTGTTTTTTTATACAGAGCCACACTGGCATCTGGATGTTTAGTGATTACAGCAAAGCCCGTAATAGATCTTATTTCCATAGAATCTTATCCTTATGAAATCTAACGTTCTCGGTTACCCGTCGTTAGTGATTTCTCCATATTCTGCCACTGGAAGACGCTGAATTACCT
>JBCDHF010000463.1:0-3725 GCA_038750375.1 Cyanobacteria bacterium P01_H01_bin.15 | reverse complement strand
CGGTATAGTCCCGAGTGGAATATTGTTCGGGGTCAAATTTATCGCGTTCTTCATTGATCGGAGAGGATACGCGACAGTAAGCAGACATTTGCAGAGTGAGTTCTTTCTCGTATCCGTAGACATCGACAAATTCGATAGGATCTTCGTTGAAGGTCAGAGCCGGAGATTCTTTGCCAAGCTTGATTTTCAGTAATCCGGCAGTACGACGTAAAAAATCGACTAGTTCAGCTCGCTTAATGGGTTGTTCTGGACGGAAGTTACCGGTAGCACTTCCTCTCGGGAATAAATTCCATTGAGCCCAAGCGATTTTCTCAGCACTCCAGCGATCGGTTGGGACGTCGAGAAATGTGCGAACGGAACGAGAGGGATTTTCGTTTAGATCAACCGGGGAAATAGAGGAAATCGCGTCAACAATCACTGAAACTGCCTGTTCTCGGGTTACGGTTTCATTGGGGCGAAAGGTGCCGTCAGGAAAACCGGAAACGATATTGTCAGCAGTCGCTTCTTTGATTTCTGCTTCGTAAGGGTTGCCTGCGATATCGGTAAATTGAGCCTTGGCGATGCCAGGGGAAATGGCAGCGATGGCTAAACCAAGTATGCTTACGCGAAGAAACGATCTCATCTTTTGTCCCAATAAATCAATATTGTGACTTTAACTGCATTGCCCTCAGCGATTTATTAAATGATGATAAACAAACGCAAACCATAAGGCCACCTTTTGTAGGAGAAGGCATCGTGTATTATTCCATTCGTCGTGCCATCAGATAGATGCGGAAGACCACCCTATGAAATTCTTAGAAATGGGGAGGCCGACACCGTTGCTGGAGAAAGGGGAAATGTCATAAAAGGGGACGCCTAACTTTCAGATAGTATAAATTTAGACGTTGCTTTGATCGTCCAAATCTCTTAGACTCAACGTTTTTTTTCGGCTTTTCAACAAACGAGTCTCAGAGCACCGCGAGAGAAGCATTGGTTGAATGAGCTGTTCCTTTAGGTTACGAGAGTAAAAAAACTCACCCTCCGCATCCTTATTTCTTCCGATGAACATCATGATACATCAAAGCTAGAGATCGAAAAAACACATCAATTCGGAAGCTCGGCTAAAGGAATTAGATCAGTGTGGAACTGGAGATATAGTATAGGTCAAATATATTCAAATATCACTGGATCATGTGTCAAGTGATACATCTGATTATGAAGATCATGAATTTGAAGCCTGGACAACAGGCAATTTTAAGCAGCCTTACGGTTGCAGACCCCCGATTAGAGCGACGACTTGAAGCAATGGGCTTTAAGCAGGGGCAAGTGATTAAACTTCTTCGAGCAGCTCCATTCAATGGTCCCGTGCATGTGAGAGTGGGGCTGACGACAGAAGTCGCCATGCGTCGTTCTGAGGCTGAAGGGCTAGAATTAGTTTCCGAACATGAATGGCTTCAAAGTAACTAGGGTTCCTTACTTGTAGGTATTTTCGAGACTGGAGTCTGTCCAAATCTGAATCGAGTCTTGGGATTCGTTGCGATAGTTTTTTATTCAAGGCACATATAAAATGTCACACTGTCATGATGGTAGCGGCACTGCGATTAGTATCTCTCAAGAAGCTAAACGTGTCGCTGTGCTAGGAATGCCCAATGTGGGTAAGTCTACTTTGTTTAATCAAATCACTGGTGCAGGAGCTTTTGTTGGCAATTGGCCTGGCGTGACCGTTGATTTACTAGAAGCAGAAGTTGAAATAACAAATCAGAAAATTTGTTTTGTTGATTTACCAGGTATCTATGATTTAGACGGCTATTCCGAAGATGAAGTCGTAGTCCAGGATTTCCTGAGCCGATTTCCGATTGACCTAGTCTTGGTCGTGGTTAATGCGGGTCAAATTGACCGTCAGATCCGGTTGCCACTCCAAGTCAAAAAACTGGGTCTGCCCGCGATGGCTGTGTTGAATATGTCAGACGAAGCTAATCACTTTGGCATTAAGATTAACTCCAGCGAGCTAGAGAGCAAGTTAGGAATGCCTGTTGCACTAGTCAGTGCCAAATATAATCGAGGCATTGTTGTTGCCAAACGTAAAATTGCTCACGTTTTGGAAGAAGGCACCATTCAAGCGAATCCAGATGAGATCAAAGAACTCATTAACGAACATCGCAGTTTGTCAGGCGCTGAAGTTGAGGCGGCACTAGAGGGCTCGGTAGAAATGCCGTCTCAATTGTTTCGTACGTTAACCGAGAAGATTGATTCATTTTTGCTCCATCCGATGATCGGGCTACCGATCTTTTTCTTTACTATCTTCCTGATGTTTGAGTTCGTATGGCAGGTTGGTCTGCCATCTCAGGATGTCGTTGGGAACATTACGGATTGGATCAACGCTACGATATTGACCCCGGGAACTAATTGGATGCCCGGATATATGCAAAGCTTCTTAATTGGTGGTGTCTGGGCCGGTCTTGCTACCGTCGCGTCTTTTGTCCCACTGGTAGTACTATTTTTCTTCATGATGGCAATCGTTGAAGATAGTGGTTATTTTTCGCGTGCAGCTTACATGATGGATACGTTAATGTATCGCCTTGGATTAGATGGTCGAAGCTTCGTTCTATTGATCATGGGGTTTGGCTGTAATATTCCTGGCATCATGGGGTCGCGCGTGATGCGTTCCAAAGCTTTACGTCTACTAAATACGCTGATTTTACCGTTTGCTCTATGCTCGGCTCGTTTAACTGTCTTTGTCTTTTTGATTGATGGGCTCTTCGATCGGAAGTGGGGACCAATTGTATTGTTCTCTTTGTACATAATGACTTTTCTCGTGGCTTTCTCGACCGCGTTTCTAGCCAAGAGTAAGTTTGTCAATCGAGAACCGTTTGTGATTGAGTTGCCACCATACCGATTTCCAACACCAAAGCAAATCTTGCTAAGGGGTTGGGGCGAAGTTAGAGAATTTTTGAACCGAGCCACGGGCTTTATTACAATTGGAGTTGTGGCTATCTGGTTGTTAAGTAATTTGCCCCCTGGGGCCGGTTCTGGCGTGGATTTAGGCTATTTAGGGGTGGAATCAAATCGCTTATTTGTTGCTTTCCCCTTGTTATTTGGGATGAGTGCGGCTCATCATCACAATTCTTCAAAGAAAGGCGACGAGACTCCTTGGTACTTTAAACAGTCTAGTATAATCGTGGTTTTAATCCTGATCGTTTCTTTGGTTGTGTTTTTGCCGGGTGCTCCGACGGAAGATTATGTTTCTCGCATTGGAGACTTCTTTGAGCCTATTTTTAGGCCAACTGGCATCCCAAAGGAACTGACTGTAGCCTTGATTTTTGGGTTTATTGCTAAAGAGATTGTGGTAGGTTCATTGGCAAGTATTTATCACTTGAATAGTACGGCGGCAGTTCAGCACGTAATTGATACGACGGTTACGCCAGCTCAAGCCTACAGTTTCATGCTGTTTTGCCTACTGTATACGCCTTGTGTCGCAACTTTGGCTACCATCCAAGCTGAAACAAAAAGTGTGTTATTTACTCTGGGCGGTCTTGCCTATGGCATTATTTTGGCCTGGATTGTTAGCGCTGTCTTTTATCAGGGTATCGGACTGTTCGGAATTCATTAGTCCTCAAACCTGACATCTTTCCACCAAAGGATTTTTTTGGGGTCTACCATTTTCAATGTTTGATGACTCCCTGATGATGCTGTCTGGGGGTCATCAGATCAGAACAGGTAAAATTCTCTTATTTAGTAGAGCAGTT
>JBCDHF010000462.1:0-3757 GCA_038750375.1 Cyanobacteria bacterium P01_H01_bin.15 | reverse complement strand
GTTGAGGATAGACAGATTGCATTACATCCATCCTCAACAGCTTGATTTCGATCAAGGAACTGTACAGCTGGTTAGGCTAAAATCTGCACGCTATCGACAGTAAAGACATTTAAGAAACCAGTCTGAATTGCCATCATCAGTGTGACTTTAGTCAAAATTCCTGCATAATCTCGGCGCATGCTTGAGCACTGTTGCCCCAGTTAGATCTCAATTCACTGTTACTCACTTTGAGGGATTAGTAACCATGCTAAAGGCCTTGGTTGATCGATTTACCCTGACCGCAACAACCGTCATTCTATTTGTCTTCGGTGGGCTCACTGGGCTGCCGGAGTCGGCTCAAGCAGAGACACCTGTTTCCTTGAAAAATACCCGCAAAATTGTCAACGTTGTTACTGTCTATCCAACCAATACGGAAAGTCAATCCAAAGTTTTTTCGGAGATATCTAAAGCAGAGCAGGCAATATTTTCAATTCCGCCTGGTTTTGAGGATGCCGCCATCCTTAAAGCGCAAGATGCTAGTCAGGTGGTGGCGCTGGCATTGTCAACTTAATGCGAACTGCACAAAACGAGACGCTTTTCCGGAAGCAATTCTGCCTAGTCAGGCTATGCGATCACGCCTACCTCTGTCAGCGCTTGCCAACTGCCGATCTGTATATCTCATCCTTTCTCGATGGTCTGAAGCGGTCTGTTTGTGTTGGTGAGAATAGAAATGCCCGCGTATCGGTTCAAAGGCTGGTAGAAAGCGGTGGGCTTGGCCCACGGACTTTGAATCGGCTCATTCGCCGTTTTCTTAATCGGGTTGGTCTATGTGAGTTCTCGCTTCGATTGTTCAACCCTCTATGCTGTCTGTGTTCTACACCTTTCAAGATGTCTTTCTTCGCAGCCCCCATAGCTTTTCAGCTTATTGGTGATGATTCCCCTGGGGGCAAAGCCTGTGGGTTTGAGCAGTTTGTAGAAGAACTTCTTCGCTGCTGCTTGGTTGCGGCGAAGCTGCATTCGGATGTCGAGCACCACACCAGGCTGGTCAACAGCTCGCCAAAAGTAGAACTCCTCGCCTTTAATCTTGATAGCCACTTCGTCTAAATGCCACTTATCGCCGAGCTTTGAGCGCTGCTTACGAATCCGATTGGCATAGCCTTGAGCAAATTTGAGACCCCACTCTCTGATCGCTTTATAGGTAACCGTAATGCCTCGATGTTGACAATGCCATGGGGTCTGACCCGAACTACAGGACAGGTCAGATTTAGATGTCTTGACAGGTCAGCTCTGCCTAGGAGGTGGGCGCAATTCCAGGGCAGTTCCCCTATGGTCATAAACACCGTTACTTGAGCAGCCGCCCATCCGCAGTTAAGCCAACTGGTTACGGCTGCGGCTGATGTATAGACAACGGAGAACTTACCTTGACTACGCTAGGGAGCGCGATGCCCATGCCCCATGCCGCGGCCCCCCTCACCCACATCACTCGCATGCCAGAGCTGACTAAGCTTAAAGGTTGGCTAGCCGATGGCGCACTGCAGTCAATCGGGTGGCGTGTGGAACATGTGGTGCAGCCCCCCGATGCGATCGTGCTGCCCCCGCTCGCAGACCATACTCTGGGCTTTTGGCTCCGGGCTCAGGGCGATCGCAGCCTCCGGTTTGCCGGACAAGCTGAGGAGCAAGGCCCATGGGAAAATTACTTTTTTCTATTGCCGCAAGGCATCCCATCTGAATTGGCCTGGAACGGTAAAGACGAAGCCGTGCTGGTAAGCATAAGTCCCGTCGTGCTGCAGCAGACGCTCTTGCAGATGGACTGCCAGCATCCCGAACAACTGGCGTTAAAGCCACTGCTGCTGGCCCAAGACAAACAAATCACTCGATTCATCGCCTGCCTGCTGAGTGAAATTCGCACTGGGGACTGGGGGAGTTCTCTCTGCGGTGAATCCTTGATGACGAGTTTCGTGGTGCATCTGCTGCGTCACTACTGCACTACCCCGATTCAGATTCATTCCACCAACGGCGGCCTGTCGCGCGATCGCCTGCGTCAAGCCCTAGAGGTAATCCACGCTTCCCTTGATCAGCCTCTTCGGTTGGATCAAATTGCCAACGCCCTGGGGCTCGATGTGTATTACTTCAGTCGCTTGTTTCACCAATCGATGGGGGTGACCCCCTATCAATATGTGCTGCGGCAGCGGGTAGAAAAAGCCAAAAAACTGCTGAGAAATCGTCAGCTGAGCATTACCGAAATTGCCCTAGAGTGCGGATTTACGAGTTCCAGTCACCTAGCCCGTCGCTTTCGCAAGCTGGTGGGGGTATCGCCCAAAGCCTATAGACAGCAGGTGAGATAACGCTAGTGAGAAATTCTCAGCTTTCTCATTTTGCCGTTAAGAGCGACTCACTTAGCTATCAGAAACGTCTTACCCTAGCCCCTGATGATAGGACTCAAGTTGATTTGTTGATTGAGTCTTAACGGAGCTGAAATCATGATAAGACTTGGCCTGATGTTAACGGCTTTGGCCTCTACCTTTGCCATCACCCCTTATGTTGACGCTGCCCCCGCAGCCGATAACCTCAACCTGATTACTCTTAAGCCTGAAATTATCAGTATTGACCTGATGCCATCTAACACCTCAGAAGCAAACTCACTGACAGCCAGCGAATCTCCGCCCGCTGATGTCGAGGCGAGCCGCCGTGAGCTGCTTGACCAGGTTGCTAGCGAGCTGAATCCACAACTGCCTGAAAATTCGTCAGAAGCTGCCAGGCCAGAACTTGTCATCATCGAGTTTTGACGGGTAGTGTGCAGGGTTTTGCCGCAAACCCTCGATGTTCTTAGAGGTCAGAAATGTGGCTTAAAAACACAAGAATCGGTACGACTTGAGCTTTCGAGCTTTGGCAATGTGGAGCAAAGTTAAAATTTTCATCAGTTGAGCAGAGTCGATTGGGCCGCTGATAGCTCCGGGTGAATGCCGACTTACACGCTCAGTCAAGCGGACAACGCTGAAAGAGTTTTCCACCAACTTTTATCAGGATGACAAAAGCAATCTCGATCCTGGTATGCGATCGCCAATCATAGAAAATTAGAAGGCAGTCCTACAGCCTTGGCATTTGTGGTTCTGTTTGCCGTTGTGAATCTTGCCGTTTTTGACGACCTGCTGAGAATTGCATGTGGGACAAGTGGGGAATCGAGAAGACATTCAGAGGGGGCAGATGGCGACAGGATGACAGCTATCAATCTGAGACGGGCGATCGCATCTGCTGAATGCCAGAGGTCCTTACCTTTTAAGGACTACCGAAAATATTATGTTGATGCGTAAAATTGCTCTCAATCTGTTCTCCAAAGAGTCCTCTGCCAAAGTCGGCAAAAAGGCCAAGCACCTCAAAGTCAGATTGGGAAATAACTACCTGCTAAAAGTTCTCACCTCTTGAGTCTGCGTTTTCCCTGAATAAGGTGCCAGAAGACTTTGCAACCAGGCGCTGGAAGCAGGCATTTCCGACTAAAGCGACCTGTTTAATCTCGCCTGAAGTGGGTTGCAATCTAGTATCTTGCCACTCCTGGCAGAAAATGGGGCTGGGGCCGCGATCGCCAGCTTGCTGACAGGTGCAAAGTCCGTCTTCTAGTTCTCAAAATCGCAAGAATGTACTGCTTTATCGCAAGAATGGAGGCGACTTTTGCCAGCTTTTTGCCTAATCTAGGGTTATCTTAATTAAGAATTTTCTGATTAAACTAGAGCTTTTATTTGATTACTTTGGCAAGGGTTTTAGGTATCCTTGCTGTTTTAAC
>JBCDHF010000461.1:0-3757 GCA_038750375.1 Cyanobacteria bacterium P01_H01_bin.15 | reverse complement strand
GGACAGTAAAGAAATCACCCTCTTCGTTAAAAGTGGTGATTGCTTGCCAGAAAGCCTTGAAATTAGGCGACTTAGAGTTGTCGGTGTACAGAGCAATCTAGCCAGGAGGAAACCGACGGCCGACAGACCGTTAAGTTTCTCTAAGATTCTACCCGATCACTTCACAAATTTAGTTAGATAAGCTGCCTCTCGAATTGAGAATGGGTTGAATCCCTACCTTGCTAGATTGCTCTGTACACCGACAACTCTAAGTCGCCTAATTTCAAGGCTTTCTGGCAAGCAATCACCACTTTTAACGAAGAGGGTGATTTCTTTACTGTCCATCACTTTTCAATAAGGATATGTCGCTCCCCATCCGTAACGTCGCCATTATTGCCCACGTTGACCACGGCAAAACCACATTGGTAGACGCCCTTCTCCAACAGTCCGGTATTTTTCGTCAAGGTGAAGCTGTACCGACTTGTGTGATGGACTCCAATGCGCTGGAGCGGGAGCGCGGCATTACGATCCTGTCTAAAAATACGGCAGTTAAATATAAAGACACCCTCATTAATATTGTCGATACTCCTGGACACGCTGACTTCGGCGGAGAAGTAGAGCGCGTACTAGGCATGGTCGATGGCTGCATCCTGATTGTGGATGCCAATGAAGGCCCCATGCCTCAGACTCGATTTGTACTGAAAAAAGCTTTAGAAAAAGGTCTCCGCCCGATTTTGGTCGTCAATAAAATTGACCGTCCTAATGTTGCTCCAGATCTCGCAGTCGATAAAGTTTTCGATTTGTTTGTTGAGCTTGGAGCCGACGATGATCAGTGCGACTTCACCACCCTTTACGCCTCTGGATTAAGCGGTTTCGCGAAAGCTGAACTGGAAGACGAAGAAAAAGATATGGTTCCGCTGTTTGAAGCGATTCTGCAGCATGTGCCGCCACCAGCCGGTGACCCCGAAAAGCCGCTACAACTGCAGGTCACGACCCTTGATTACTCCGATTATCTCGGTCGGATTATTATCGGGCGCATTCACAACGGTACGGTTCGTCACGGTCAACAGGCGGCCCTCGTCACCGAAACCGGCGCTGTTGTTAAGGGGAAAGTCGCCAAACTGCTCGGTTTTGAAGGGTTAAATCGAGTTGAACTACCCGAAGCAAGTGCTGGTAACATTGTTGCGATCGCAGGATTTGCCGATGCCAATATCGGAGAAACTGTTACCTCACCGGATGACCCTCAGGCACGGCCGCTGATTAAGGTCGACGAGCCTACTTTGCAGATGACCTTCTCCATCAACGACTCGCCGTTCTCGGGTCAAGAAGGTAAGTACGTCACCTCTCGTCAAATACGCGATCGCTTAATGCGAGAGCTCGAAACCAACGTCGCTTTACGCGTAGAAGATGGCGAAACCACCGATCAATTCATGGTCTCTGGGCGGGGTGAGCTGCATTTAGGCATTTTAATCGAGAACATGCGCAGGGAAGGCTATGAGTTCCAGGTCGCCCAGCCCAAAGTGATTTTCCGGGAAGTCAACGGTCAGCCCTGCGAACCTTATGAGTATTTAGTGTTGGATGTTCCGGAAGCGGCAGTGGGTAGCTGTATTGAGCGCCTCGGTCAGCGTCGCGGCGAAATGAAGGACATGCAAAACAATGGGGAACGCACTCAGCTTGAGTTTGTCATTCCCGCCCGTGGACTCATTGGCTTCCGAGGTGACTTTATCCGCATTACTCGCGGCGACGGCATTATGAGCCACAGTTTCCTCGAATATCGTCCATTGTCTGGCGAATTGGAGACTCGTCATAACGGTGTAATCATTGCGTTTGAAGAAGGCGTTGCCACCTTCTATGCACTAAAAAATGCAGAAGATCGCGGCAACTTCTTTATCGAGCCTGGAACTCGTGTTTACAAAGGCATGATCGTTGGGGAGAGTAATCGTCCTCAGGACTTAGATCTCAACGTGTGTAAGACTAAGCAGCTTACTAACCACCGAGCGGCCAGCGGCGATGAACTGGTTCAATTACAGTCTCCCACTGAAATGAGCCTAGAGCGGGCACTGGAATATATCGGTCCCGGTGAACTAGTCGAAGTTACGCCAGAGTCTGTCCGCTTACGCAAATTACCCGCAAAGAAACTAGCTAAGCGCTAAAGCGTATCAACTAACTGGGGTTTCACGAGTAGTATTGCTCATGGAGGCTGCGTCAGACGCAGCCTCCATGAAGCAGCCCCGTGCAAGCCCTGAGTTCAAAATATCCAAAGCCTTATCCATACCGACCCGATGTTATCAGTCCGAATATTTCCCAAAATCTAGGCTGCCCTTCTGTCGCGTTCGCCAGATCGCTTTGGACATTTCTGATTTTGAGTTAGATAATCTAGCGCGTTCTAACATGCAGCCGCCACCTTACGAAGGTGGCGGCTGCTATAAAACCAAGAAATCTCAGGGGATGACAGAGAGAGGGAAGCGAAGACAGGGTGGTAAAGATAGCGATTGGGCTGACAAAGAAATAGGGTGGTTGAAAGATCACCCCAAAACAAAAAATGTTGCCCCCATTTTACCAAGAAGTCCTGGAAAAACACCTGACAAAGCGCCAACTGCTGACGCTGGAACTTCTACTAATCATGCTACAAAGTCATCGCCAAATAAAGCTGTCACATCTAGTAGAGAAGCAAGGAGATTATGGCAGGCTGGGAGTAGGATAAAGTCGAGACAACTTAGTTCTGGCATCCGTCACAGAAAAGAGCCAGTTAATTTGAGTTTTGCGCTGATTACGCATTTGTTTCCAGGCATCCACTTCTTTTCGGAGTTTCTCCATTGAAGGAATACGCCGATTTAAACATTGTCGCGATAGCACCGAAAATTCCATCTCAATCATGTTGAGCCAACTACCGTGCTTGGGGGTGTAATGAGTCGAATCATTGTCTGCCCGATTTCGTGTACAAATCGCTCAGAGTCCATGCCTCAACCCGCTCTATTCAAGTGGAAGCACTTCCAGCCTGAAATCATCCTACTCAACGTCCGTAGTTATTCCCATTGCTCCCTAAGCTATTGTGATCTTGAGGAAATGATGGCTGAACGAGGACTCTCGGTAGACTACAGAGTTATGTGGCTCATTGCCAAGCCAGATACTGTTAGAGTGGAAGATTAACCCAAGTCAGGGAAATTACAACAGCTCTGATTATTTTTGATGTATGCAACAAAGGCATTAAAACTCTTATAACTGCACCTGGCCTTGTTGCAGAAAAAAAGCTGCAGAGAGATAGTGGATAAAGATTTGAGTACCACCAAAAACAAAAATCCATGAGCTATCAGCTCCGCAACTGGTCCGAGTATAACGCCGGGCTGAAAAAAAGAGGCAGTGTGACCTTCTGGTTAGGGGAAGATATCGAATCAACTTGGCGAGAGACAGAGAAGACAGGCCGAAGAGGAGCATCGCCCACCTACAGTGACCTGGCAATCATCACCTTTGAGACAATCAAAAGCCTCTACGGCATGGCGGGACGGCAAACAGAAGGATTCTATCGAGTCCCTGTTTGGGGTGATGGGCATAGACTTGCCGGTACTAGAACACAGTACTGTATGCCGACGAAAAGGGAAATTAGGGGGTAGTCCTAGGGATGTAAGGATGCATTGTAATGATGTACAAACAACCAAATAGCGCCAACATGATTTTCTATCTTTTTGGAAAAGGAGAGAGTTTTGCGGACTAGTCGAGAAACCCGTTGACGCACCGTGCAATAGAAACGCTCGATGAGACTGGTTTTGCCAGTTTCTTT
>JBCDHF010000460.1:0-3767 GCA_038750375.1 Cyanobacteria bacterium P01_H01_bin.15 | reverse complement strand
CGATTGCACAATGGGAGAAGGATATTTCAAATATCTTGGAAGGGCATGACATTCAATCCCCATTAGTGAAAGCAATGTCTGGAACATTGGTTGGAATCCCACTGTACGGTGAAACACTCATTCAGCGATGGAAAGCCCAAGTAGCGAATTATCCAGATGAACTCGCACAGAAGATGGTTGAACATTACCTCACGTTCTTCGCAATTTGGGGAATGCAGGAAAAATTCGCCAAGCGAGACACGACGCTTTGGTATTATCAAATCCTGGTTGAGTCAGCCCAAAACCTTCTCGGCGTGTTATCTGGGTTGAACCATTTGTATTATTCAACATTTCAATTCAAGCGGATGAACAGGTTTATCGAACAAATGGAAATTGCGCCTGAGAATCTTGCCGCTCGTCTTGAAAGGCTGTTTCATCAGGAACCCCCAGTAGCGGTCAATCAGCTTGAAGCATTGGTTCGAGAAACCGTGGAGCTTGTGGAGATTCATATACCTCAAGTGGATACATCATCGGCAAAACGAAGATTAGGGTGGAGACAGCAGCCGTGGAAATTCAACGAAGTCGATCGGTGAGGCATTGCCAGCTAACAACCGTGTTGCAGCGGAACTTACTAGCTTGCTTTGTTAGAGTTAAGGGGGGCGTCCGCTAAACACGAACGTTACACCGACTAATTTGCCGATAGTTGATCTGTTCATGGCCAGAATTTCTACCTCACTGAGTTCTGCTGAGATTATCCTTCAGGGATTGTGCGAGTGAGTCTAAAGCCGAACCAGGAATATCAGTTTCTGGGTTAATAATTAGTCCAATAGGTAATTGAAGATCGAGATCTAGAATATTTCGTTTAACTGTATTTGATGGGGGCAGTGTGATTGCTGCAGCTGGCATTACACCAATCCCTAATCCGTAATGCACCATTTGCTTGAGTGCTTCCAAACTCATAACTTCAATACCTGAGAATGGATTAATCCCATAAGGCATTAATGCTTTTTCTAGTACCTCACGATATGGGCATTGTTCCTCCGTTAAAATCAAGCGCTCTTCAGCAAGCAAAGAAACTGTTAAATTCTTCTCCGTCGCAAGATGATGATTTTTGGGTATGAGTAGAGAAATTGGGTCTTGAAAAAGTGGCTTAAAAGTCAGACCTAAATTCGCGGCAGGTGACGAACAAATCGCTAGATCCAGTGTTCCGTTAGCCACTCGTTGACTGATGATCTGGGTAACACCAACTTCCAGTGATAGACGAACTTGAGGATATCGACGACAAAAGTCAACTAATATGGCAGGTAGATGCACGCTTGCGACAGGTTCAACTGAACCGACCCTTAGCTGCCCAGCTTTACCGGCTACTAAATCAGTCATTGCTTGCTGTAGCTGCACAGCACGATAGAGTAACTGATCGGTGTGCTCTTTCAGGGTTCGGCCAGCAACCGTTAATTCTGTTCGTTTTCCCCGGCGAGAGA
The DNA here is from genome assembly GCA_038750375.1 of Cyanobacteria bacterium P01_H01_bin.15. Lineage (GTDB taxonomy): Bacteria > Cyanobacteriota > Cyanobacteriia > Cyanobacteriales > JAAUTE01 > JAAUTE01. The sequence continues at coordinate 2,307 of JBCDHF010000460.1, read as the reverse complement.
AGAGCTTGACACCCAATTCCTCTTCCAGTTTTTGGATATGCAAGGTAATTGTTGATTGAGCATATTGGAGCTTTTCAGCCGCTTTAAGAAAGCTGCCTTCTTTGACAATTGCTTGGAAAGTTTGTAAGTGTCTGAATTCCATAATCGACTCATTATCAGTAAAAATGAATTAAAGATTCAGGAAATTCATTTTGACAAATAGATTATAGCAGTTTAACCTTCGACTACAAGCTGAAAGAAGGATATTCCAATGAGTAAGATTGTTTGGGAAAGTCTAGGAAACGTCTCTCCAAAAGAAGTTTCCCAGGGAATTAATATTCGTCAGTTGTGGCAAGGTAATGCTGGCTCACAAGCAGTCGTTGTTGAAATTGCTCCTGGTGCTCAATGGGCAGGGATTGATCTTCACCAAGATAGTTCAGAAGAAGTGTTTGTGATTAGCGGAGTATTCAATGATGGAATCCGCGATTATCCAGAGGGTACGTTTATTCATCACCCGATTGGTTCGAGCCATGTTCCTCAGTCAAAGACAGGGTGTAAACTCTTTGTTTTTTATCCAGAAAAACTGTAGAGATACTGTAAGTTCGTCCCCCCATAACTACGTAGGAGCGGACGGTCCAAATTAACTGGTTTTTATCAGTCCGGGTGACCGCCGCTCAACTTCATCGTTAGCCCACACACTTTTACAGAGGTACGTATGGCGAAATCTCGACAAATCGCTGGCCTACTCGGTCCTACCCTTTCCGCAGGGCTCATCGCCGAGTTCCCGCTGGTTCAGCCTCATCTCTACGACGCGCAAATCCCCCCAGTGGTCTACCTGTCAGGTGTGCTTTTATTCGTCGCAGGCTTGACCATCGTGCGTGCACACAATCTTTGGGTGCGCGCCTGGCCTGTCCTCATCACGGCAACAGGCTGGTTCTTCTTGATCCTGGGCCTCATCCGGATGTTTGCTGCTGGGCAATACCGTCAAACCTCGGCCGGGGTAAGCTCAACTACCTTTATGGTGCTCGAAGGTATATTGTTGGTCGTCGCTTTGGTCATCACGTACTATGGCTACCGTCGGGAGCCTCAGTAGCTCGGTTGCGCTCACCCGAGTGCGGGCTAACCTTTCGTTGCAGGGAACCGCCGGAAACTGCGCTTGCCGCTCCGCTCCGGGGCCGGCCCCGGAACTCAAACGTTACCCCGCTCGGGCGACATGCTGCATAATACACACTGAACCAGGCTTCTGCGTACTACTTTGGAAGGCACAATGACCATAAGAAAGCATCTCGAACTGCTCTTATACAGTTTTGTCACTTGGTTCGTGTTTTATTTGCTAGGTCTACCAGACTACTACCAGAGCTGGCAATTTTGGGCGAAAGTAGCTATTTGCGTCGTTGTCACAATCGTCTACTTTCCTGCCACCTACTATACTCTCAGAAATTACTGGAGTGATGGCAAGCATTGGGTCAACTCATTATGGCTGGCTCTGTACCTCACCCTACCGTTATTCGTCTACGATTACTTGTTGCTTGCTATGTACAAAGGACTGGGCATCGCCTTTGTGATTCCGTATTGGTATCTGACCTTTTTCTACTTTTCATTTTGGGTGCAATTTCCGATCATCGGTTGGTGGTTACAACGAACGGAAATCCAACAACTTGAGTCGGACGCGGGATAACAAAGTAATGTACCGGAGCCGCGAGCCGGACGCACTCACATAGGCAATCACCCGTCGCGGCCCGATGATTGCAAGCGTTATGCCGTAGACTCAAGTTCCTCAAATGACAGCTGAAACTTGAACTCGATCACTCTTCTTGCGTCCTTTATTATACGCACGATGACGATGGGCATTGGCACTCGACCGTCGAGTCTGCACACAATGAGGAGACTGCAAAATCTCTTCTACAACCAAATAACAGAATTGTCGGATGTGTTAGCGAAGCTTTGTGAAACACTCGCAGTCTTAAAATTAACATCAGCGCCAGCGGTGGCGGACGGTCATCTAGTTTGCGATCGCAAGCCACCCCCAGAGCACTATCCTATTGCTTCAGCACCACCCGTTTAGTCAAAATAGCCATGACTTCATTAGGGCGTCCGGTGGAGATAGGTTTACTCCAGTCGTTGGGTTCGGCGTAGCGTTTTTTGTGCAGGTCTTGAATGGTGAGTCGCACTGCAGTGAGGCTGCCAAACACCAGGTGTCGGACAGTTTCGTGCTGGTACTCGGGTAGCAGTTCGGTGCCGAGCGTGGACGCAATTGCGCCCTGAGTCGTATCAATAAGCATTGGCTTTGGTCTCCAGACGTTTAGGAAGAAACCAAAGCTCAACGTT
>JBCDHF010000459.1:0-3770 GCA_038750375.1 Cyanobacteria bacterium P01_H01_bin.15 | reverse complement strand
TGGAACCAGCTCTGGCTTTGGTTTGCTCTGGATGTGAAGACCCGTGAAATTGTGGGATTGTATGTGGGTGACCGTTCTGAAGTGGGAGCCCAGAAATTAGGGGAGTCCTTACCGGCTGTCTATCGTCAATGTGCCGTAGCTTACACGGACTTTTGGCAGTCCTACTGGGCTGTTTTCCCGAGTAAGCGGCACCAACCGGTCGGGAAAGAAACTGGCAAAACCGGTCTCATTGAGCGTTTCAATTGCACGGTGCGTCAACGGGTTTCTCAACTAGTCCGCAAAACTCTCTCTTTTTCCAAAAAGATAGAAAATCATGTTGGGGCTATTTGGTTGTTTGTGCATCATTACAATGCATCCTTACATCCCTAGGACTACCAAAAAATATATACTCCCTAATTGAGCTTTCCAGATTGTCGTTTCTCATGCTGAGACACTCCTTTTTCAGCAAGCCCTCTTTTAGTCAATAATTTACTATTATTAATCGTATCAATCTCGGCCATACATTCGCGACTAACTACTGCATCCAGAAAGGCAATTATTCGGCGGCGATCGTAATTTTATAGGCGGCCCCTTACGTTTGCTGTTATTCCTGGGGAAATTTCTATTATGCCCATCACGGTTTGTATCTCTTCCTTTAACCACCGTCAGTACGTGGGAAATGCGATTGAAAGTGTGCTTAGGCAGACGCTGCGCCCGACCCAGATTATTGTCGTCGACGATTGTTCGACCGATGGTTCAGCAGAAATTATTGCGGGCTATGCAGCTAAATATCCAGAGTTAATTTTGCCCATTTACCATGAGAAAAATCGCGGTGTTGCATCTGCCCGAGTCAGCGCTCTCCAAAAAGTTAGGACTCAGTACGTTACCTACTTAGACAGCGACGACGAATACTTGCCGGAGAAACTTGAGCAGGAGATCAAACTACTTCAGCAGGAAGAGGGTGTTCAGTTTGCATTTTCTAACTATTACCTTATTGATGAATCCGGTCAGAGACAAGAAACCTGGCTGTCTTCAGAGGATTTATTGAATAATCTTTTTGAAAGAATCTTAGCCTGCGATTTTCCCTACAAAAGCCCATTTCGCTACGAGTTAGTCGACTTTAAATTCCTCCAGATGGTTGGATTTCATAATCTCGATCTCAAAACCCATTCAGACTGGGAGCTCAAAGTCCGCCTAGTTAGACAGGGTTCTGCGGCCTTCACCTTACAGCCCTTATCTGTTTATCGCCGCCATGCCAACACCGTTTCCAGTTCTGCGGCAATTAATCGCTATCGCTCCGTCCGGCAAATCTACTCAATCTATCGTCGCGAACTACATCACTGCTCAAAAGTTGGTTCGCCAGTCCAGCTCAACAAGTATGAAACCCTCATGAATCTCGCTTGGCAAGTCTGGAACGAATGTGAGAAAAAGGACCCGCGGAAAATTTATTTTTGGGCAGTATACAAATACTATAATTCCAGATACAAGTTAGAGAAACGGATGGGGGCGCGTCACTTTGGGGACGGAAGACAAAGAGCATCGAGATTACCGTTGAGGTAAGCCCAACGTAAGGCGAGAATTTGGGACACTCGTTTCAACTTCTATTGGTCTGCCGGTTAGATGGATTCCCCATCGTCGAGAATATAGAGATTGGAGACAGGCTTAGGGTCTGAGTCGAGCTTCTCCACCGAGGAATTCCAACCAAATGAAAACGACAAATCCATGAAAGAGAACCGGATAGAGCAAAGTATTTGTAAGGAGATAGCTTAGGGCGCAACTGACGCCGAGTAGAGAGACACACACGAGAAAAGCCGAATTCCAAAAGGTTCTTGTCACTGCCCATGACCACCGTCGCGTCAGTTCAGCCTGAGCTTGGGAATTTTGAAATCTTGAGAAAATAGGTCGTAACAGCCCATTCGCTGCATCAATTAAGGGAGCAAACAGTAGAGGATGATAGGAAATATAGATAGCTGTGCTTAAGAGGGTTTGCGCCAACAGCATCGGCGTTAAGGCAGCAAGATTGGCCAAAGCGGCACCCGACAGCTCGACTACACCCGGTAGCAATAAGCCGCGCATCACCAATTCTTCAATAAAGGCGGGCACAATCAGTATTCTCAGAAAGACAAAAATTCGCCGAATCGGTGTTCTGTTGGTAGATTCCCAACGTAAAAAGAGGTCGTCATCACGACTAAAGCCAATCAAGAGCATGACCTTGGCGGTAAGCCCATAAAGCACTGCTGTCAGGGAAACACCCAAAATTCCAGTGCCGAACAGAGGGGCTTTTCGTAATGCCTGCAAACGGGGAAAACCATAGCGCAACCAGTCTCTGAAAAACTCAACCAATGGTCCCGCTGGCTCATCGCTAAGAATCGGAACGGCTCCCGCCGCTAGCATTTCTGAAAGCGAGACAACTTCGTAGTCTTTTTGCAGCTCCGGTAAAATGTTCGCCAAAACTTCAGCGGTTCTAGCTCCGCGATCACCCCCATCGTGCAGCACAATAACGGAACCTGGACGAATATGCTTACGAATAAAATTTTGGACAAATCCTGATGAAACAGGAAATGTATCCAATGGCCAAACCGAGCCTAAAACGGCCGGTTGACGGACTAGTGCACGGACAGTTGGCTGAGGTGCACGGACAATTCCTTGCTGCATCGCGGCTGTGCAAAAGCCAACACCGGGGCGAACCCAGGGCGAAATGAGATTTTCAAGATATGGTCGCTGTTTTTCATCCGCCACATTGAGTTCATCAACAAAGCGATCGCCGAGTAGAATACTAGCCTCATCACGAGTTAAATGATTTCCTAGCTCATGGCCCTCTGCCAAAATTTGCTGAACGATAGGATCGGTCCCCTCACCATCTACATCGAAATTTTCAGCAATCAAAAAGAAGGTAGCGGTCGCCTGATTATCTTTTAGCGCTTTTAAAATGCCTGCTGTACGATGCTCACCACTGCGATCCGGGCCGTCATCAATCGTAAGAGCAACCAATGGACGATTTAACCCGGTGGTATCAAATTCGTAAATCGCGCCCGGACAGGCAAAACTAATAATCCCGTGGAAAAGCACGGACCTCTCAACCGGCTCAGCCGCATTGACAGCTCTCTGCACCATGCCAGACCCCCAAATGAGTGAGCTGGCGATCGCAAAAATCAAAACAAATCGCATCAGACGAGGAGGGCGCATATACTTTGGCTCCAGTCAGAACAATTCAAGGGAGATTGGAGATATTGTGCTTGAATTCAACTCAGTATTTCCAGAGGAAAAAGTCCGGCAATGCTCTCATTAGAAACAGCAGAACGGATAAAAAGATGGGAAAAAATCAGGATTTCTGGCAAAAATGTTTCGCCAAAGGATCCGTCTAAGTTCGTTATTTTAAATCGAACACCAGTAGGCTCTGTCCAGAGGCGATCACAGGTGAAATAAACAAAGTCTGTGAATTAAATTGAGCAAATCGGACGGCACGTATGATCTGCTTAGATCATCCACAAGAATATCTGGGCATGAGCAGGCCACCGATTCAGAACGACAATATCGAGCATAAGTTTGAACCGACAGCGATTGTGGCATCCTTATCCTTAGCTGGATTGGCTGCCGGTTTTGCAGAGTTGACGACATCCTTACTCATCAGTAGTGTCGGCGGGATTATTTTTCTCTTGGCGGGTGCCTCTACCGTGCAACTTTTCTGGTATATGATTCTGCCGTCTTTACTCGATTACTTCATCAAAAACAAAATCAATTTTCGTAAAAAACATCAATGGGTTTTGATCGAGGTTACAGGCATTTTCATT
>JBCDHF010000458.1:0-3772 GCA_038750375.1 Cyanobacteria bacterium P01_H01_bin.15 | reverse complement strand
TGCCGGTACACCGGGGGCGGTCTCGTCAGTTCGGCTGTTTAAATATTCAAAATCAAAGATTAGCGATGTTTGCTCGGTTTTGATTAATTCAAGGGTTGGCGCAATAAAGTAAAACTCTGTATTTTCGAAGTTTTGAAAGCTATCGCGATTTTCATAGGTGCCCGTTAGTCGATAGCTAATAAAATCGTCCAACGGCCCGGTTAAATCAATGGAAGCGCCATAACGTGAATCATTGCCAGCGAGAAGCTCGATATCGTAGCGAGGATCTTCTTCTGGTACCTTGGTGACTAAATTAACTGTTCCGCCTAAATTTCCGGGACCATACAGAACAGATGTCGGTCCCTTCAACACTTCGACGCGTTCAATATTATTCAATCCCACACTTAAGCGTAGGGTGTCATCACGGAGCCCATTTCGCAGGAGGTTATCTGTTTCAAACCCTCGCACAATCGGGGTTGTCGCACGGGAACCACTTCCAGCTCGTCCCGTAAGAACACCACTAGTATTTCGGAGTGCTTCTCCTAACGTTCGGCTTCCTTGGTCATCGATGACATCTTCTGTGATTTCACCCACGTTTTGAGGGATGTCGAGAATATCGGTTTCGGTGCGAGTCCCGATGGTTGTGCGAGTAACTTCATAGCGTGGCAAGGGATCGGCGGAAACAATAATACGGAGAGTATCGCCAGTGTCTGCGCTGGGCTCATCAAAGGGAGCAGACGGCACAGTTGAGGCAACGTCCAGCAAGAGCGCTTCTGGGGCTCGGTCCAAATATACTTTGGGTAGATTTTCTGCGTCTCCTGCAATCTGAATTTGAATTTCTCGATCGCGAACTTGCCTAATCACGATCGACTCAACTGAGATCATCGGATTATCGGCTTGAAAACGATTGCCATCGGGTAATGCTAACTGGGCACCGACAATGTCAACGAGCAATGTATTGTCAACGGTGCTTTGAAACACATCCGGAATTTTGGGGCTGTCAGTGATAAGAATTAACTGCACTCCGTCACCCAGCGTCCGTAGCTGAATGTCGGTAATTCTCGCCAGTTCGTCGGCATAACTCGGACTAACTGCGAGCAAAATAGCGCCACTTGCGATCGCACAGCTGGTTAATCCGGGAAATAGTCGCATTCGCTTATTGGGCTCTTGGGAAAGTTAGGACAGGACAATGTTAATTAAACGAGGATTCTCCCGCATTCATGGGCAGCTCGATCGCTTCACGGCTGCCGCGAGACTTGACCACTTGCGAGCGCCGAGAGCCATCCAGCACGAACGCCACTTCAACAGACACCTCACCGCCCAAGTTAGCCGGGTCGTTAAAGCGCCAATTTCTGCGCGCCTCAGCCACCGCTGCTTCATCCAGCGCTGAACTGCCGCTTGAGGTTTCTAAACTTGCCTGGGTAACCCGCCCTTCGGCATCAAAGCTCACTTTAACCACCGGATTCCCCTCCTGTCTGGCTTCCCGCGCTGCCATTGGATAATCGGGCAAGGAACAGGGCGCACATTGCACTCGCCGCGAGCCCGCCCGCGCAATTTCGGTAGGTTCTGGACGCGCTTCTACGGGGACGCGCTGTCGCAAGTTGGGAGTTCCTGTCGGTCCCGAGGTCTCGGGATTGCTGCCAGATCCCGGCAGTAGTCCGGGTGTATCGGCCTCTCCCATCGCGCCCAGTCCATCTTCTACACCTAACGTAGTTGCGATCGCAAAATCGCTAGTCGGAATTTCTTTGAATGACTCGGCGTTGAGGTTGACCTGAGCGCCTGGCGGGAGCTCAACGTCTTCCGGAAGCGGATCATTAACGGGCGGGGCCGGAGGTGGCTCAATCGGTAATTTATTAATTGGGTCGGGTGGTGGAACTTCTGACAATGGTTCCAGCGGGATTTCGGGCAGAGGGTCTAAGTCTAGTTCAGGCGGCGGGGGCAATTCAGTCGGTAGTGGGGGCGGCGAGTCTTGGTCCGCGGAGGCTGCCGGGGTGTTTTCTTCTACGACGTCTTGTGCAGGGGGTGGTGTAAGGGTATCTTCTTCAATCACTTCCGGCACTTTATCCTCAACCCAAATAACTTCGATTGGGTCCTTATTTATCGATGAGTCCGCAGTTGCTAGCCAGCGCTCACTCCAGCGAATAATAAATGGCACAGAAGAAACATGACTGCCAATGGCAATCAAACTTGCGATCGCAAGTACGCGACCCAATATCCGAAGTTCTCGACGCCGACCTTCTGCCGATAGCTTAGAAAATCCCATTTGTTAGGTGATTGGCAACTTATTGCCTTAATTAATGAAAGTCAATCTCAATTAACTCTGCTTTAGTATACGGTCAAACGCTCAGCTCAAGGAGCGCAAACTCGTTAACGTACTTGGCTGGAGAATAATCAAAATCAAGACTCCGTAAGGATTTTTGAGCTGTCTTCTATGGCTGGACAGAATTCATGCGAGCCCCAGAAGAGTTCAGATGACCTCAAAAAACTGTCATTAGATAGGGTAGGATAAACGCTACTACGAAGTATGGTTTTACTCTCGCAGTAGGTTGTCGATTTTCGTCTCATATGGCTTTTGTTCAGGTTCTCAAAAGCGGTGGCATTGTTATGGTGCCCCTAATTGTATTTTCGATGGCCGTTATTGCGTTGTCGATTGAGCGCATACGTTTCTGGTCGCGCGTTAGCCGTCGGCAGCGTCCCATTGTCAAACAGTTTTTGCAAAAGTATCGGGCTGATCCGATCTTAGCGACGGAGCAACTGAAGCGTCACAGCGATCTGCCGATCCCGCGAATTTTCTTGGAAGCGTTATCCCTAGAAGGGGCGTCACTGAACCAGTTTGGCTTGGCGTTAGAAAGTGCGACCCAAGCGGAAGTGCCTCTGCTTAAGCGATTTAATACGATTTTCCAAACTATTATTTCTGTTGCGCCTCTGCTCGGTCTACTCGGGACAATTCTGGGTCTTATTCGCTCGTTTGCATCGATTCGGTTGGGTGAAATTGGTAGCGATGCTAGCGGCGTTACAGGTGGAATTGGGGAGGCGCTGGTCTCCACTGCGATGGGGATGAGTGTTGCGATTGTCGCTTTGATTTTTGCGAATTTATTTCGTGGGCTCTATCGACGCCAGATAGCCATGGTGCAAGAATATGGCAGTCAGCTCGAAATTCTATACGAAGGACATCAGCGGCGGGTAATTCATCAGCAGCCGTCTCCGGAGGAGCCCTATGCGCAAAATATTGGTTGAAGATGTCGATGAGACATCAGAAGTCAACGTTCTACCGTTGATCGACGTGATTTTTGCCATTTTGGCTTACTTTATTCTGGCGTCGTTGTATTTAACCCAAGCCGAGGGGCTGCCCGTTAATCTCCCTAGCGCTCAGACGGCACCACCTCAGGAGCAAAATGACTTTACTGTCACGATTCAGGAAGATGGAACATTAGCCCTTGACGAGGAAGTTCTCTCGTTGGAAGGGTTGCGATCGTCCATAGAAGCAGAAATAACACCAGAGCAGATTACTGTTGTGATTATTAAGGCTGACGAAAAGGCGTATCACGGCAACGTGGTGGAAGTGATGGATGAGCTGCGCCAAATTGAAGACATTAAGCTCGGCGTGGCGACTCAATCAAAAAAATCATCTGCCAATTAGCCTCGGGATCATTTTTGTACAGATTTTCTGCTTATTACGCTCTAAAGTCTTATTAAAGTTTGCCCGTAGAGATGCCGACATCAAGCGAATCAACTGATCTTAATCGTTGGCAATCGTTGGGATTAGTTTTTCAATTCTCTCGTCCAGTCATTT
>JBCDHF010000457.1:0-3781 GCA_038750375.1 Cyanobacteria bacterium P01_H01_bin.15 | reverse complement strand
CCAATCTGCAGGAGCTATACCTCAGCTCTAACCAACTCAGCGAGGTGCCACCCGAAATTGGACAACTCACCAATCTGCAGAAGCTAGATTTGCGAGGAAACCCTGTTCCTATTCCACCAGAGATTTTAGGCCCTAAAGAAATATGGCAAGATCCTGGAAATTTGCAGGAGATTCTTAACTACTACTTCCAAGTTCTTGATCCGCATGAAACAGAGCCTCTCTATGAATCTAAATTTATTATTGTTGGCGAAGGCGGAGCAGGTAAAACCACCTTAGCGAAAAAGATCCTAGACTCTGAGTATAAACTTGATTCTGATGAAAAGTCGACCGAAGGCATTGACGTTCTACATTGGATTTTTGATCAGGCCAATGGCACTCCCTTTCGTTCCAATATCTGGGATTTTGGTGGTCAGGAAATCTACCATGCTACCCACCAGTTTTTTCTCACCAAGCGGTCTCTCTACGCCCTAGTTGTCGACACCCGTCAGGACAACACCGACTTCTACTACTGGCTCAATATTGTTTCTCTTCTCAGCGATAACAGTCCTGTCTTTATCATCAAAAACGAAAAACAAGATCGTCAGTGTGACGTCAACGAACGTTCCCTACGCGCCGAGTTTACCAATTTAGAAAAAGTATTCTCTGCAAATTTAGAAAACAATCGTGGTCTGGAAGCTATTACAGACACTATCCAAAAGCGCATCGTCCAGCTACCTCATGTGGGTAAACCTCTACCAAAAGTGTGGGTTCGGATCCGCTCTGCCCTCGAAAACTATGCCAAAAACTGCAACTACATCACCGTCGATAAATATCGAGACCTATGCCGCACCAGCCAGCTCATCGAGCGTAACCGCCAGGATAGCCTTAGCAACTATCTCCACGACCTCGGTGTTATTCTTCACTTTCACGAGGACCCCATTCTCAAACACTATGTCATCCTCAAACCCGAATGGGGTACCACCGCCGTTTACGATGCCCTAGACACCCAGAAGATTCGTGAAAACTTTGGTCGCTTTACTCGTGAACAACTCAACACCATTTGGGAAAAAGACGAATATACCGAAATGCGTGATGAACTGCTCCACCTGATGATGCGATTCAAACTCTGCTACGAGATTCCTGGCTGTAAGCATCACTACATTGCTCCCCAGCTCCTCTCACCAGAACAGCCAGATTACCCCTGGGATGCATCCTCAAATCTTATCCTCCGCTATCGTTACGATTTTATGCCCAAGGGCATTCTCACCAGACTTATCGTTGAACTCCACGAATATATTGAAAATCAAACCCTCGTCTGGAAAACTGGCGTTGTTTTCACCAACAGCACAGCCCACGCCGAAGTCACCGAACATTACCCAAAAAGCGAAATCCGTATCCGTGTTTCCGGCATCAATCAAAAACGCTGGCTCTCTGCCATCACGCACGAACTTGAAAAAATTCATCGTTCTTACGAGCAACTACGCTACAAAACCTTAATTCCCTGTAATTGTGAGACTTGTAAAGATAGTCAAACCCCCTATGACTATCCTTATCAGCGGCTGCAAAAGTTTCTAAATGATGGTCAATATCAAATCCAATGCCAAGAAAGCTATCAAATGGTTGATGTTCGACGACTATTAAACGATATCCTATACCTTGATTCAGATGGCTTACAACCAGGTGAAAAATGGGCTGCTGAGTTGGTTGTTCACGATAATCAACAGGGGCTACCGTTAAAACAGTCTAATTTTGTTAGAGATAGAACCCAAGTACAACTCTATCAGCCTAAAAAAGAAGTTTTTATCTCCTATGCATGGGGAGATAAAAAAGAAGAACCACCACACAAACGTGAAGAGATTGTCAACAACATTGACTCAGTTTTCGAATCAACAGACATTACGCTCATCCGCGACAAACGAAACCTAGGTTTCAAGGGCCGTATCAAAGAATTTATGCAACAAATCGGCAAAGGTAAAGCTGTGATTGTCATCATCAGTGATAAGTATCTCAAATCAGAAAACTGTATGTTTGAGCTGGTGGAAATTGCTGCTAGGGGTAATTTTGATAATCGCATCTTTCCCATCGTTCTCGACGATGCCCAAATCTACAAACCAATCAAACGTATCCGCTACATCCAACACTGGGAACAAGAAAAACGAGAACTCAATGAAGCTATGAATAGTGTTGGTAATGAGTACTTACAGGGCATCCGCGAATCAATCGACCTCTATACCCGGATTCGAAATACCATCGCCGAACTCACCGAAACCCTCAAAGACATGAATACGCTTACACCTGAGATCCATACTGAATCAGGATTTACAGAGCTAATCAGCGCGATTGAAAAACGCCTCGAAAGCTAGGTTCGACTCCGCTCACCTAGCCAATCAGCGCTGAGAGGGAAAGCAAGGCGAAACCCCTCCTGACTTGATCGCCAGCGGTACAGGGCTGAGCGAAGTCGTAGTCCGCCTCACTCCATCGGTCCCAACTCATCTGGCAACTCCTCAATTGACCACTGCAATACTCGACACAACGCCTTCACCTGCGGCAGCGTCAGCTTCGCTTCTTTATAACGCCCCGTTTCCCAATTGCTGACCGTTTGCACTGACACATCCACACCAGTAGCAACATCTCGCTGCGTTAGTCCCAGCTCTTCACGCCGACGCTTCAATGCAGATTCTTGAGATGGCGAAGGTTCAGTCATGAAGTAAAAGAAAGTTATACAAGCTACTTGTATAAGCTCCGCGAATAGCCTATATTTGAGATCAAGTTCACCAGACAGATCCAAGCAGTTAAACGCTTTAGCAAGGCGTTGCGACTAGAGCTGTCTAGCAATTTGCAAACTTAGTCTCTCATCCCGCGATGCACTTGTGCTACGCATCGCGCAGATTTTTGTATCAAAAATTTTAATCACCATGCAAGAATTTATCCCCCCGACCGAAGCCTACACACCACCACCCGCTAGCACTTCAGCCTCCCAACCCACTCGCGAGCCCGTACTCATCACCATTATCGGCTCCACTCCGGGCCTCAACCTCATCATCAAAATCCTCCATCACCTCGGCTTTGCCGAAGTTGGGGCCTGGAGCAAACCTCAAATCGATCCCAAAAGCGGTAAACCCATGCGCGTCCTCAAAAAATGGATTCGTCTCTAGCTCCCCGGTTTCTACTATCAAACCCGTCATAGCCTTAAAATCCTTTCCGGAGAAACCGGGGATCTGCGCGAGGAACTAATCCAACATCAACCGCTGCAGCTCCGGCTCTATAACCATCCCTCCTTCAACAAAATTCCGATACGCCTCCACCGAGCCCACCTGCTCAAGCACATCGCCCACTTTCGGCAATCGTCCCTGTCTTAGTCCCACATATTCCAAATAACTCGAAAACTCCCAATCTTTCGGATAGCGAACTAAACCAGCCTTCACCGGATTCAAATGAATATACCGCGACAGCTGAAGCACATACGCATCACTATCCACAAGAATCGCCTGAAATCGTCCTTGAAAGATTGATCCACATCGCCGATATCGCTTATTTATCGCCTTCGTATACGACAGTGTAAACGCCTGCATCTTCTGCGAAAAGTCACTCTTTCGTAAGCGCACTAGAAAATGATAATGATTCGGCATCAAGCAATATGCACTGATATCCAGGCTATCTTGGGCCAAATAATGCCAAAATCGTCGTAAGAAAAAGAGATAATTTTCCCGTTCAAAGAAAATCTTTTCGCGATTGTTACCTCGATTATACAGATGGTAGTACTGCCCTGGTAAAAATTCTGTCTTGCGCCTCGGCATCTCAT